>NZ_LWRX01000044.1:0-68561 GCF_001683835.1 Ralstonia sp. RL
GGTAGGAGGGTGCAATGTGTGGGTGTAACGGGGCAGCCTGTCTTGGTTGCTGTGAGCGGGTATCCTGTGACGGGGGCTTCACTGCCGTTGACACGAGAAATCGATTCGTGAGGTCGAGAATGATCGAGAACAGGACTAAGCCACTGAATCGGGGATTGCTACTTCAAGAACTGGAATTCGTGATCGCCAAACTAGCGGAAGCTGGGGTTGGCGAGGTTGAGCTTAGCTTTGGGTGGGATTGCAATCTTGACATCGACGACATGTGGCAAGAGCAGTCCGTAAGGGTGGATGCGCTTCTTGAGAGCGTCATCCAAGCAGAACAGTCCGGAATTGTTGAAGTCGGCCGGGGCGACATCTTCGTCAAATCTCACGACTTTGAACTTACGTTGTGCCATGAGGCGGACGCCCATGTTGGAGGCACAGGCGACCTAGTGCGTGAGACTATTGTCCGATGGCAGCAGCTGGGCTACGAACCCTATGAGGTCGCTGCGGGCTGATCCAATATACGGTGGGTTAAGGGCGAATGCCCCTCAGTTGAGCTGAGGGTAACTATACTTTGTTGCGGCAGATCAGGGGACATATGAGGTGCTGGCCGCCGATAGTAAGTTTTTGGTGGACTGGCAGATAAGTGCCTTGGTGGACCAAGCAGCGCAACGGTTTGGTCCGCTAGCGTCGGGGCGGAAGTATTGTCTCAAAATCCCGGGAGTGCTCGGCGGTGAGTACGGTGGCGATAACCTCGGAACAATCTCGATGGAGGAGCTCATACGCTTCTCTGGCGACATAGCTCAGCAGATTGCCAGTCTCCCGGACGGTACGCCGATCAAGCTTTCGATTGTTGACTGATACCCGCTATGACCTTCGCCTTTGAATGCGCCACGTGCGGAAACACGCACGAAGGCATGCCCAGCTTTGTCGCGGCTGCTCCGGTGAGCTACTACGAAATTCCAGCAGTGGAAAGAGAAGCGCGTTGCGACATGGGGAGCGACGACTGCGTGATCGATGGAGAGTATTTCTTCGTCCGCGGCTGCATCGAGATCCCGGTCCACGGTCAAGCCGAGCCGTTCTCGTGGGGAGTTTGGGTGTCGCTCAGCCGAACCAGCTTCATTGAGTGGCTGAAGTATTTTGAGGAGCCGTCTCGCTCTCATGTTGGGCCGTTCTTTGGCTGGCTCAATGCATCTTTGAAGCCGTATGCCGACACCATAAATCTGAAGACTCGGGTTCACTTGCGTGACAATGGTATTCGGCCTTACATCGAGCTAGAGCCGACGGACCATCCCTTGGCCGTCGAGCAAAGAAACGGCATTTCCGTTGAAGGGGTGGCAGAGATCTATGCCCTTATGGTTCACGGTGTGCTGCCAGGAACAAGCAAACAATGAGCATCGCCGCGCCTCACGCTCTTGCGTTCTACAGTGAAGTTGCGAAATCGGGCTTGGTGTGGTCCGTCCGGGATAGCAAAGGCTTCCCGGCCCCATTAAACCCCGACGGACATCGAGCCATGCCTTTCTGGTCCAGTGAATCGAGAGCGCTGGCGATAGTGCGAGACGTTCCAGCGTATGCGGACTTCCTGCCCGTTGCTATCTCATGGGCGGAGTTCTGCGAACGTTGGGTGCCGGGCTTGATCCGAGACGGGCTGCTAGCCGGCGTCAATTGGTCTGCGCCCAATGCGATGGGCTTTGACGTCGCTCCCGGGGATCTGCAGTCCAATGTAGAAGCTTTGCGTACGTGGAGCATCTGACGGGTGCCCGGTGCCTGAACAATTTGAGAGGACTATGAATCCGCAGCTCATAACCGTCACGTTCGACGACGTCTCGCAGATCTTGTACCGCCCAGCTTCGCGATACGTCCCCGAAACGACTTCGTTCAACTTCACTGCAAACGGTAAGCATGAATATGCCGTGACCATTTGGGGCAAGGTCGACATCCACAAGGGCATGACCGTCACGGCTCTGCTCAGGGAGCCAGGGAACTGGCAAACGCTAATGGGCTGGGTAGATCATGACAAAGGGGCGATCGCGGGTGTTCGCTCTCCGTTGTTGAGCGTTTGGTATGCGGCTCTTTGTATCTTGCTGATCGCGCTTAACCCGATATATCTGATGCCTCTATTCGGCGTTGGGAAGTGGGACTTTGATGTCGGGCCGTCGATACTATTCTTCGGAGCACTGCTATTAGCGATATTCAATCTTGCACGTGCGTGGAAAGCATGGAAAGCGCTGAGTATGCTGCGCGGGTTCAAGTGTGCGGACGCAGGTGTAAGCTGACCAACTTACTGGTCGATGTACCCATAAGCGTCTGCTTTCGGCCAAGAGCGGTCATCGCAAATGACTCGCACCGCCACCACCCCGGCCCGCGATGCGACCCCACAGCGCCGACGCGTGGTCGCTGGCAACTGCTACGGATCAACCCCTCTGGACACTCAACGTGAGCGCATCTAACTACGACGATCGACTGGCTGAGCTGTACGAGGCGTCGGTCGGTCGGCTGCGAAAAGTTGAGATAGTTGATGCGTCGGCATTTCAGGCGCTGTACGACTACGTGGCGTTGAAGGCCGACTCCATGAGAAGCGAGCATGTCGTCTCGAAGCAAGTCTTGCGTTGCATCCTTGACGCCCGGCAGGCTGTTCTTGAAAGCACCGAGCATGTTGTGGTGGTGGGGGAGCGCAGCGATGGCCGACACCTTGCTTAACCTGCTGGGCGTGATCGCGCGTGGCGAGGCCCCGGGTGATCGCCGCCCGGGGGTGCCGAGGATCGTCTGACTGCACCTGTTATCGGTCGAGATTGCTCATTCAGCGAGGGCGCTTCATGACATCGCGCATTACATCTTCCGCCGTGCCGTCGGCAGCGTCTGATTTTCTTCGGACGTTTATCGGCGCAAGGATTTCACAGCTAGTTCGCTATAGCTGGTGGCCAGCGATGGAGGTCGCCCTCAACTGCAACGTTGAAGACGAACAAGCTTTTTCTCTGACGGCCGGACCGGTGGCGATCCACTTTGAAGACGGTCGAATCCTTGGGATGGCCAGTGATCCGTCTCTCAACTCGGTCATCGTCTGGGACGAACGGCGCCCGGCAGCCGACAGGCTGGGGCCTCCTTTAGATGAGGACAGCGAGCTGTTTCCGATCTTGGCATCGGATGAGCGCTTTTCGACAAAAGAGTGGTCGCGGCTCGCAGGATTGACATTGAGCGCGCTATCAGTCCTGAAGAGGAAAACGATGACCGCCAAGCAGAGCACACGCCCAAGTGAGGTTGGCCTGCGGCTAACGTTGGATGGAGGGCTTAGCCTCATTGCGTCGCATGGGTTGCTCGACGATTCCGATGACTTTCTTGTGCTGCTAGGCTCGGATTTTGTTGCCGCTGAGTTCGACGAAGTTGCACTTGGCTAGACGCCGCAATACCTAAATGACAGTCAAGTCACCGCATATTGAGCGCGCTGTGCGCATCGCAGTTGGTGCGGGAAACGCAGTGCGAGAGATTACGAAGGGGTGGACAAAGGTTCACCAAGTCGTGCATATGCGCGATGTCTTGGTGCCGGCGCTGCGCGATGACATACAGCGCGAGGTGCCCTCGTTGCGCTACTGGTCAACAGAAGGAACTCCGCACAATGCTCCCGAGGAGGGTTTCTTGTGCGACGAATACGGAGTGGGGCTGGTGTTTCCCACGAAGTGGACGCCGGCTCCCGGCCATGAAACCTACACAATGACCGAACCCCGACGCGAGCACCCGAGCAGGAAGCTTCTTCCGCTCGAGAAGCCATATGCAACGGTGAGCCATGACGGGTCGACTGTAAGGGAGTCTGTTGTGGCTGGCCTTACGTCGGGCATCGATTACTGGGTCGATCTTGCCGTTGGATGGATGGAGTGCGGCCTGCCGGTGGACGCCCAGCTCGCAGAACTGCTACTTGAGATCGCTAGACTGCACCATATGCCGCAACCGTTGCGGCACCGCGCGTTTGCGTTGGCAAAACGATGGCAAAAGGGTCAGCGACCGGACTCAGGAGCCGTCAGGACATGAGTCCACATGCTCTTTTCGGAGAGAAAAAAGGGCGACCAACCGGCCGCCCGTCCTACCCATGCGCCATCAGCTCCAAGGCCGCCCGAGCCAGAAGCCCGCTGCGTGTTTCATGTCGTTTCTCGGCAAATCGATCGAGCTTTCTGAGCACGAAGCGGGGGAGTGACACGTTGATGCGCTCCGGGGTGCGGTCAAGCTCCTCGTCGTCGATTTCAACGAATGCCCAGATGGCGCCCGCGTACTCGTCTTGCTTGGTCAGGTCTTCAATGGTCGAGCAGGTTACGTCTACGTCTTCGCCGAGCTCTGCCAATGTCTGCAGATGACCCGCGATGGCCTCCCGCGTGTTGCGGATGGCTTCATCGACGGTATCGCCCCACGAGTGCACGCCGGGAATATCCGGCACCGTGACGCCATAGACGCTCCCCTCGTCTTTGTGAATCGCGATGGGGAATTGCATGACTTTTCTTCCTAGGTTGTTACGCGACCGGTTTTGCACCTCTGCGAAAAACCGCCGGCCTCACTTCAGGCCGGCGGCTTTCTGGATGCTTCGAACTGTTCCGATTGGCAGATCCTTCTTCGGGTGTGGCACCGTCACAAGGCCCCGCTTTTCCGGATGTTTGTAGTGATGATGGCTGCCAGTGGTGCGCACCAACTGCCAGCCGTCATCGAGGAGCATCCGGATTAACTGCCCAGACTGCATGGGGGTCTCCGGTTGTTCTGTGTGTAATTCTACACACGGATGTGGCGGAGGCAAGAGAAAATGTGTAGTTATGTGTGTCGGGGCTGTTTGGGGCACGAGGCGCGGTGGCGGTACGCGGGCGAGCGGCGCGAATGACCCTCAGTTGGACTTAGGGTCATCGTTACCATGCACCCATTGAGTGAGAATCATCGCTTTGCGACGTCTGGCCGACCCCAATGGATCTCGAGTACCAATGCAATTGCTGTGACTACTTCACCGTGGGCGCGAGAGGGGAATGGGAAATCTGTCCTGTGGGCTTTTGGGAAGATGACGGCTTCGGATTGGACGACCTCGACTCGTGGTCGGGTGCAAACCACGGCCTCACCCTGCGGCAAGCGCGGGCCAATTTTGCGCGCATAGGGGCATGCTGTGAGGCGATGCGGTCCAAGGTTCTGCCGGTTGAGGAGCGGGGCCGCTATCGGTATGTGCCTCGTCAGGTTTGATGTAGGCTGCCTTCCAGCAAAGCAGTTGTCACACGGCGTCCGAACCGACATAGGTTGTCAGCACAATTACCATGGCGCATTTGTCCCGTTCTAGAGCAACCTTACGCATCGCCGGGGACGACCTTGACCCGGAAGAGATCAGCCGCCAGCTTGGCGGCAAGCCCACAACTGCGCAGCGCAAAGGCGAGGCAATCGTCGGTCACAACACCGGCCAGGCACGTATTGCCCAGTTTGGTATGTGGAGGCTCCAGGCAGCGCCACGGGAGCCCAAAGACGTTGACAGCCAGATCTCGGAAATTCTCGGGCAGCTCTCCGATGACCTGGAGGTCTGGCGGACTATTGGCCAGCGCTACAAGGTCGACCTGTTCTGTGGCCTATTCATGAAGACCGGTAACGAGGGCTTGTTGCTGTCACCTGGCTCTTTGCTTGCCCTAGCGGTGCGGGAGATCGAAATTGGATTTGACATCTACGGGCCAGACGACGAGGTGCCGCGTAGCGACGCCGATATATAGTGCGCAACTTGCCGACGTGGTGGCTTTGTTCAGTGCGCTGGACGGCTGCTATCGGGCAGTAGCGGCCGTTGATAAGGACCAACCCAGAGTCAATGTCACTGCCGGGTGCGTTCCAGTGCAGTGTGGCGACTCGGAGATCCGGTCCATATACGACCATGGATTCAGCGAGTCCGTTTATCACCTGTTATCAGTCAGGGATGATATGTTCTCAATTTTTAAAAATACCGTACCGCTTCTTATCATCAAAGTTAACGGGGAGACGCTTTGTGCTGTGGTCGAATCGGACATTCCTTGTGAAAAGACCCCAGCAATGCAGATTGGCCCAAATGGAATCATAGAGTTTATTGATGAAAAAGGAGTAACGCACAAACACGAGCTTGGAGAAGCCCGGGGCTGGTATCACTTTTCAATTAGAGTTCATCAAAATCGGGCTTGCCAAGTAGATTGCGTTATAACGGACTCCAAAGACTTTGATTCGGATGCCCTTACCCAGGGAAGAGCATCCGGCATCCGTTTTCAGCCATTCTTTATCTCCGGCGCGATGACCAGAAATGAGGAGTTGCACGGTAAGGGGCTATTCGCACGCGGCCTGCACTTCAATGGTACGATTACCCCCGGTAATGTGGTTCTCTCCTGCGAATGCGATCGATGCAAGAAATCTTTCCAGGTTCGCTCATATCACGCAGGTTTTAGTAATGCGGGATACTTCTATTCGGGTTCCGGGAAATTCACCATTACTGTTAATGATCGTATAGCGGGGTGCCCAGCAGCGCTATCAGAGCCCAACCTGAGCGAACTTGCAGCCCTTGAAGCCGCTCTTCCCTTAGCCCCGGACGGTACAAAATACCGCTATGCAAACCCGTTTCGCTGCCCCCACTGCACTGCACCGTATATTGATTTCGAAGCTAATCCGGGGTCTCGACCAGGTGAGTATTACGGAAATTACTTTGTCGGCGCGGAGTTACTTCGCTATGAGCCTGCGAGGGAATAGCAAGGATGAAGGTCCGCCACCAAACGAGCGGAAGGTTGCCTTCGGCTCGGAAGCTGCCGCTCGCAGCTAAGCAAAATCACTGACCGCAACCGGCCAGAAGCGGTCGTTCCCAATGCGGCGATTGATCGTGACGGTTACGCGTGCTTCACTGTGAGCGGCTTGAACGCAAAATCGACGTCGCCACTCTTGATGACCCCGCCCGACCGGCCGGGCGCCTTTTGGTTGGCCCAGTACAGGTTGGTGTGCCGTATCACAGCATCCGGTGGCGGTGCGCCCCTGCTAGTCAGATCCTCTGTCGTATGCGCATCGCTGACCAACGTCGCGTCATAGCCGCGCACCAAGGCACCATGCAGCGTAGACCGTATGCACATGTCCGTCTGGGCACCGGTCACGATCAGTTTGCCAACGCCTAGGCTCGATAGCACCTGCTCCAGGTTGGTGTCCTCGAAGGCATCGCGATAGCATTTTTCGACAATGATTTCTTCGGGCGCCGGTGTCAGTTCGGCAACGATCTGCCACGCTTCGCTTCCAGCCTTTAGCGATTCATCCGAGTGGCGAACCCAGACGACCGGCACGCGGGCACTACGCGCCCGCATGATGAGCTTGTCGACGGTGGCGAGTATTTCATCGCGTTGATACGCGCCAGCTACGACGTCGTTCTGGAGGTCGATCACCAGAAGCGCTGTGTTGGGACGGTCGGCCAACGTAGTCATGGGCAAATTTCTCTCAAGGAAAACGGCATGTTATGCGTTCTTGGCTATGTCGAAGACACGATCGACTCGGACGGTTTCAAGTGGGATATGCCGCCGCGCATTCATCAGTCCGTCTGCCACGGGTCAGCGAGGCCGATAGAGCGCAGCGTGCTCGAGCTCATAGCTCGGCAGAGGGCCCTTGCGAATCGAGGCTGACACCAGTTGATCGTGCGGTTTGACGTATACAAAAGCGCGGGTGAAATCGTTGGCGCCTTCGCCTTGAGTTGGCGTCACGTCTATCTGCCTGCGTCGATAGCCATCTGCCGCGCTGATCCTCTCCAGCCTGTCCATGTCAGCCAGTGCTTGGCCGTCGACGATGAATAGCTGACCCGTAATGTGTTGACCTTGGCCGGGAGTGTCGATCATCCACGGAGAGTGGCGATCTCCAACCAAGTACAAGGGGTACCTTTGCACCGTTCGATACTCTCCCGGAATGCGCTGGCCCCGATTTGTCGCGAAGTTGGGGAATCCCTCCTTCAAAGTCCCAAATACGAAAACGATGGACTTATCGGACTCGCTCATCTCTCACTCCCTCCGCATTTCGAGCAACGTTTATCTGTGAACGATTGTAGCCGCCGGGTTTCGCGCGGGGTGCGCCCGGAGCCTCCCCGGGCCCGGCTTCAGGTCAAAACAAACGTCAAGTCGCAAGCCGGTGTGCGTAATACGGCCGCAGCTTGTCCTCAAGAATCGCGTCTGCCGCATCGAGGTCGCGCGGCTCAGGGTTCAACCACGCATCAATGTTCTCGGGCTTGATCGGCACCGGACAGCGGTCGTGCCCAGCCTCCGCAATCTCAGGCGGCGGATCGTCGGTGATGATGGCGAACGACAGCAGATCCTTCTCGCCGGGCTTGGTCGCGCGCCAGTGTGACCACACGCAGGCGACGAGCAGCGTCTGCGGCGGGTCGGGGCGGAATTCGACGATGGCGTTCGTGCCGTCTGGCTGGGCAACGTATTCATAGAACGCGTCGACCAGGATCAGGCCGTGCGTGTGGCCGTATTGGCCTTTCCAGAAGCCGCGCAGGTTGTCGCGGCGGGCGTTGTAGGTGCCGGGGTACTGTTCGTCGTAGAACGCCGGTTTGCCGGCGGGACGGCACTGGTAGCGCATCGGCTTGACGACGCGCCGGCCGTTCTCCATGACCATCACGGGCGCGTACCAGCCGGGGTAGATGCGCGAGTCGCGCGGCTTGAGCTCTGTGCTCTTGAGTTCTTCGAGCTTGCCCTTGGCCGCCGCGATCTTGTTGGTGGCGATGCGGACGTCTTCGGCGGCCTTCTTGGTGGCCTTGGCGGCGAGGGATTGCTGAGCCTTCTCCAGCCGTTCGGTTTGCTTGGCCAGCTCCTGCAGCAGCGCGATCTCGTCTGCGGCCATGCGCGCGCGGATGACCTCGGCAATTTTCTTTTCCTCGTCGGTCTCGGGCGATTCGAGGAAATGCGCAGTCATCGCCCTCGGCACGCGCATCTTCGGGTTGGCGAAGTATTCGACCACCATGCGCGTGAAGTCCTCGAGCGACATGATGGCGCCGTACTCTTTCACGAAGCGGCGGTAGTCGGCCTCAATTTGTGCGGAGTAGCACATGGGTGCGCGCCCGGGGGATTGCGTGTCTCATGGTACCCCGTTGGCGGCTTAATCGTGTCGTTTGAAGGTGCCTTTCCCGTTCACCTTGTCGACCATTTCGGGTAGCCAGCGCTCTTTCTCAAGCGCTCGGCGCAGGCCGAACAGGGCCTCGCCTCGTGGGTTGTCGGGGTAGACGAAGTAGTGTTCCGACTCCACCCGCCAGGCGTTGTAGGCGACGACGTGGAGAGCGCGGATCTCCCACAGAAGCCGGGTGATGATCTTGTTATCGCGGTGTTCCTCGGCCAACTGGTGCAGCTCGCCAAGCGTGAGCGCGGGGAAGCGCTCGCGGACAGGATTCGACATGGGCGCCCCGTCACCATTTGCTGCGGCGGCGTTGCGCGCGCTCTATGTGGGGCGCCACGTCTTCAGCGGCCGCTCCGGCCCGTGCTGCTTCTTTCTCCGCCAGCTCTTCCTGGAACCATGTTTCGGCGGCGAGCTCGCGGCGAAGCGCGGCGACTGCGATGCCAAATTCCGTTGTGCCGCCCGAGGGCCCGGCCGCCTCCGCCACCTGGTGCACGCGGCGGACGAGGTTGCGCAGCGCGCAGACTTCCATGAGCAATCGGCGGACGACGGGATCGTCGCCGTAGCGGTCACCGATGATGGCGAGCTGCGCACGGGTGAGCGCGGGATATTCGATGCGGAGGGGGTAGGGCATGGCACGAGTACTGTATGTTTATACAGTATCGTAGGCCGGATGCTGCGCGTCAACGTAGACAATGCAGACGTGCGGTAAGAGCCTCTCCGTGGGGTGCGAGTATGCGCGGCAACCCCTCGGACGGAGCTTCGACGACGCCATCGAGCACTCGAGGGTTTTGCTTCCAGTAGGACGCCTTGTTGGCCCGAAGGACGTCTATAGCGTGGAGGGCTTAGGGTAGCCGTTCAACCGTCAGGCGCTAGTGCGAATGGGTGCCACAACCTCGAGCCATGGCCACGCGTCGAAGCGGTCTCCGACGTGCCGGAGATGAGCGTAGCGTTTTAGGCTTGCCCAACTCCGGTGCCCGGTCACCGCCGCAACGTGCGGGATGCTCCAGCCCATCTCGAAAAGCCGGCTCGCTCCCTCGTGCCGGAGATCATGGAAATGCAGGTCTTCGATCCCAAGCACTTTGCCGGCGCGGGTGAATGCAGCGGAGATGGAGTCTGTTGAGTAGGGAAAGATCCGGTCTGCTGTCCGGGGCTGGGCGAGGATGATGCGCAGGGCTTCGGGCGGAAGATCGCACCAGTTGTCGTTCCCGATTTTTTCTCCGGGATGCTTCATGTCTCGCACCAATATGCGGCTGCCGGCCTCATCGAGGTCTTTCCATTGAATCCGGACGATTTCGTCCTGCCGGCGCGTCGAGAAGATGGCAAACGCGATGATCGCCTGCATGGGGTTCGAAGCTGGGCGCCGACGGCGAATCTCGCCGAAGTGCTCCATATATTGAGCCAGCTCTTCAAGAGTGGGGCGCCGCTCTCGCTTCGCTGATTTGCCAGTGACGCCAAGGCGCTTCAGCACGATCCGCGCGTCCGCGAGCTGCTGCGCGTCCAGAGGATAGTTCCAGGCGGGCCGAGCTACTGCAACGACGGCGCTCAGGTGAGACATGTAGTTCTCGACGGTCTGCGGCAGCACGCCCAAGCTTTGGCCGAAGGCCACATAGTCTGGGCTACCGATCTGGCTGCACCGTTTGCCGCCTAGTGACGATGCCTTGATGGCCTCAAGAACCTGCTCCTTGGTCCGGCCGATCTCGCGTTTGGATTCGAGCATGTACCGGGAGATGACCTCGGAAAGGAGCGGGTCTTCTGCCTTGGCGCTTTCCAGGGCTCCGGGCTGGTTGAGCTCCTTCTCCCGCTTGGCAAGCCAGGCGCGGGCGGCCGGCGCCCGGTCGAACGTCTTTGCCTCTGTATACACGACCGATCCGCCTTGCTTGCGGCGAATCTGGGCCGTGTACCCTATACTCCCGTCCCTGCGTTTTCGCTCGGTGATAGTGCCCATCTTGCCTCGGTGCTACACGTCAAAATTCGGTGCAACACCGTAGCACTGGCCCCGAAAAAAGAGCGGAAATGAGCACAAATTTCACAAAATCGACCGAGCAGAAATAGGGTGTAAGCGATTGACTTCAAAGAACTTTCCAATGAAATCAACGCCTAGGCGGTTGAGTGTGGCGCCGATGATGGATTGGACCGATCGCCATTGCCGCTATTTCCACCGCCAGATCTCAAAGCACACCTGGCTCTATACGGAAATGGTGACCACCGGCGCGCTGCTCCACGGTGATGTGCCGCGCCACCTCGATTTCGACGAGGCGGAGCACCCCGTGGCGCTGCAGCTCGGCGGCAGCGAGCCAGACGACCTCGCTCAGGCCGCCCGCCTCGGCCAGCAGTGGGGCTACAAGGAGATCAACCTCAACTGCGGATGCCCGTCCGAGCGGGTGCAGCGCGGCGCGTTCGGTGCGTGCCTGATGGCCGAGCCCAAGCTCGTTGCCGAGGGCGTGAAGGCGATGCGCGATGCGGTGTCGATACCGGTCACGGTCAAGCACCGCATCGGCATCGATGCGATCGAGACGTACGACTTCGTGCGCGACTTCGTCGGCACGGTCGCCGAAGCCGGCTGCGAGACCTTCATCGTCCACGCGCGCAATGCCATCCTCAAGGGACTGAGCCCGAAGGAGAACCGCGAGATCCCGCCGCTGCGCTACGAGGTCGTCTACCAGCTCAAGCGCGACTTCCCGCACCTGGAAATCCTGCTCAACGGCGGCGTGCAGACGCTGGAGCAGATCGACGCGCATCTCGCGCAGGTCGACGGCGTGATGATCGGCCGCGAGGCGTATCACCATCCGTACCTCATGGCCGCGTTCGATGCGCGCTACTACGGTGCCGATACCGAAGCGCTCACGCGCGCCGATGTCGAAGACGCCATGATTGCCTACGTCGGCCGCTGGGTGCAGCGGGGTGGCTATGCCGGCGCAGCGGTGCGGCACATGCTCGGCCTGTACCGCGGTGTGGCCGGTGCGCGCGGCTGGCGGCGCGTGCTGTCGGATGCCAAGGCGCTCGGCCGCGTGAAGACGCTGGCCGATGCCCATGCGCTGTTCGATGAGGCGCGCAGCCATCTGCGGCGCGGGGCGGAGTCCGGCGAAGAGGCGGTTGCCGCATAAATTGCGCCACCCCCTAGTCACGCCTGGAGAATGTTTGTATAATCGCGTTTTTCGCCGGTCAGTCAGTTCTGGCGGATTAGACGACGGTGGCTGTAGCTCAGTTGGTAGAGTCCCAGATTGTGATTCTGGTCGTCGTGGGTTCGAGTCCCATCAGCCACCCCACCGAATTTCCTGAAGAAACAGCGCCTTATACAAGGCGCTGTTTTTCTTTATGGGCCGCGAACCCGTGAAATATTTCCGCCATGGGAATAGAGCATCGGCGAGCCTCCTGATTGTCCCCTTCCTGTTGTGGTCGCCGAAGCGATTCCGGAATAGCCGGTGCGACAGGGTCATCTCGCAGTTCCGGCGCGAGCGCCAGCCAGCCGTTGTCGATACCGTCGTGAAAGTGCGAGCGTGGAGGCCCGAAAGGGCTGGTGCTTGTGTCCAGCCGCGAGCGAGGGCGACCGGAAAGCGGATAGGTCCCGAGCCACTGTAGAGCGGCCTCCGGCCACGACGCGCGACGTCTGGCACATGCTACGCCCGCGTCGGTGTTTGACTCAGCCAACCGGCGGTTTGCACGACGAGATTGAACTCGCCATAAGGATGCGAGTGGTAGTCACCCCGGAACGCGCCTTCCGGGTTGCCCTGCGTGTTGCCGGTGCTGTTCATCAGCACGGCGGTCACGCTGAAGAAGAGGGTTTCCTCACCGGGCGAAACGAGCCTTGCGCGGCGATATTTCGGGCCGGCTATTTCAACGTTGGCCGCCCAGCCTTCTTCCACGCCCAGCTTGATGGGGCGCGCAAGGTTCTTGTACAACGGGCTGTCGACGCCGTGGTCGCGGCCGTGGCATTTCTTTTGTCAGAGGATGCCGGCTTTATCGCTCGCCAGACGTTGTTCGTTGACGGTGGCGCGTCGGTGGGCAAGGCGGCATTCTGATCGATCGACTGCGGGCCACTTCAAGGCTTGGGGCGGCCACGCGTCGTACGGCAACTGGTGTGAAAGTTTCGACGCCACAGTCGGTTGAACTCTGCCGGTGATGCACCGAAAAAAAGCCCGCGTTTGCGTGCCGCGTGCCTCTAGACGTCGGCGACCACCGTGCCCTGGTGGTAGACCGCCTTCCATCCATCCTGCGTACGCCGCCACAGCGTCGCCCGCCGTGTGGTGCGGTTCGACTGCACCAGCGTGTACGTCAGCAAGTAGTTGTCCGGCGCAATCTCCTGGCAGCGGAAATCGCGCGTCTGCCAGAAGTCCTCACCGATGTGCCCGTGCCGGGCATCGAGCACGCCTAGCACATAGCTGCGGCTGTAGCGTTGCCCAGAGGCACCGACCTCCCAGAAGTCTTCGGTCGTCATGCGCTCGAAATCTTCGCGACGCGTACCGAACTCCGGGCGGTGGAAGATGGGCTCGCGCCGCCGCAGGTCTTCGAGCACGTGGCGCAGCTCGGGGGCGGTATCCAGAGACGGTTCCATGCAGGCCTCCTGGGAAAGCGTCAAGCATAACGATAACGCGCGCGGGCCCCGGCCGGTGTTTTTCGCGCTGCACAATGCATGCCGTGCGCTTCGCCCCTATGATGGCGCCTTCGCCTTTTCCAGAAACCGTTTCGATGCAACGTCCTGCCCGTATTGGCCTGTCTGCCCTGACCATCGCGCTGTCCCTCACGTTCGGCGCCGGGGCCTTGGCCGCCACGCTTCAGAAGCCGCAACTCGATGCGTTGCTCGCCGCCCAGCAATCCAAGGCGTCGGCCGACCTGAACAGCTTCCTCGCCGCGGCCGCCAAGGCTGATCCGCAAGTGGCGGGCAGCGTGGCCGCGTACCAGAAGAAGGCGCCGCTCTCTGGCGACGACCTCGTCAACATCGGCCGGCTTCTCGGCCTTTACAACCGCCTGCACAACCAGCAGGCGGTGATCGGCACGATCGAGAAGATGGTCGCCCTGCCGACGGTGCGCGACGACAAGATCCCGCAGCACGAGAACCCTGCCATCGTCGCATTCGGCAAGCTGGTCGAAGGCATGGCGCAGGACTTCGGCCTGAAGTATCGCAACGTCGACAACCGCGTGTTCGAGGTGACGCTGCCCGGCACGGGCTCCGACGAATTCGGCATCCTCACGCACGCCGACGTCGTGCCCGCCAAGGCGGAGGAGTGGGTGCTCGGCGACGGCACCAAGCTTGACCCGTTCAAGGTCACGCGTGTCGGCAACCTGCTGTACGGCCGCGGCACGATTGACGACAAGGGTTCGATTGCCGCCGCGCTCTATGCCATGAAGACCGTCAAGGACAGCGGCGTACCGCTGGCCCGCACCATTCGCCTGATGATCGAAACCACCGAGGAAACCGGCGGCGACGGCATGAAGTACTACCGTGAGCGCACGCAACTGCCCGCGTACAACATCGTCCTCGACAGCAAGTACCCGGCCGTGGTGGCTGAAAAGGGCTCGGGCGCGTTGAAGGTCGGGTTCCCCGCGCAGGCCGGAGATGCCTCGCGCACGGCCATCGTTTCGATGTCGGGCGCAGCGTCGGCCAACTCCGTTCCGCAGACGGCCACCGCCACGCTCAAGGGCGGCGATCTCGGTGCGATCGTCGCGGCGCTAGAAGCCAAGCGCGACGCGTTCGTCAGCGGCCTGGCCGCCCAGGGCAAGTTCTCCATCGACATCACGCGCAATGCGGATGCCGTTGTGGTGAAGGTCACCGGAGCGTCGGCTCACGGCTCGCGTCCGGAAGAGGGCGTCAACCCGCTGCCGCGCCTGGCGTTGTTCCTCAATTCGGCCGATCTCGGCCTGGCCGACAACGCGTACGCCCACGCGGTGCGCTACATCATCGATCTCTACGGGACCGATTACCTCGGCAGCACCATGGGCGTGGCCTACAAGGACGACTTCATGGGCCCGCTCACCATCTCGCCCAACGTGATCGGCGACAAGAACGGCCGCGTTGAGGTCGTCGCCAACGTACGCATGCCGCGCGGCAAGACGCCCGATGCGCTACGCGGCGAGATTGCCGGCAAGATCAACGCCTGGGCCAGTGCCAACCACATCGCGCTTGAAATCACGCACGACCAGGGCAACTGGATGGCGCGCGACCCGAAGGGCGCATGGCTGGCGACGCTGCTCAACATCTATGGCGACACCACCGGCCTCGACGCCAAGCCCGTGCCGACGGCGGGCAGCACCACCGCCAAGCTGATGCCGAATGCCATCAACTTCGGTCCGGCCATGCCGGGCAAGAAGTACACCGCGCACAACGCCAACGAGTACAAGGAAGTGCCGGACCTGGACCTCGACATGCAGATGTTTACCGAGATGCTCGTGCGTATCGGCAACCTGCAGTCGATGCAGTAAGCACCGGCCGATCGCCATGAAGATCATCCGCGCCAAGTCATTCACCGCCGATCGCGCCTGGGGCGCGCTGGACATCGCCAACATGGGTGGCATCACCACGCGCCTGCATTGGACGGATCAGCCTTACCGCTGGCACGTGAACGACGGGGAGGAGGTCTTCGTGGTGCTCGACGGCACCGTCGACATGCATTACCGGGAGGCCGGCAAGGAGAAGGTCGCTACGCTGGCCGTCGGCGACATCTTCTTTGCCGGCGTCGGATGCGAGCACGTCGCACATCCGCGCGGCGCGGCGCGGATCCTCGTCGTGGAAACTGCCGGTAGCGTCTAGCCGCGGGCAAAAAAAAGCCCGCAGTCAGCGGGCTTCGAATTCAGCGATCTCAATTGCCCCTGAGGGCACTGGCAATACTACTGTCACCCACGCCAAACAAAATCCGGGTAAACGTCTGTTTTGCTGACGGAACATCCGCGAATGTGGCGCTGCGGCAACACGCGGCCTGAAAAAACAGCCCGCTCAAAGGGCGGGCCGAAAATCAGTTGAAGAAAGCCCTGTCCTCAGGGCACGGCCAGTGTATGAAATCAGTTGCGGCGGCAGCATTGGGGTATGCCCTGATCGGCTGCCAAGGCGGGATTCCATCGCTCAGTAACCTTCAGCGCCCGCTGCGCGCGAAGCTGCCGGAATGGCATCCAGCATGCGGCAGATGGCGGCCATGCTGCCTACCATCGTGCGGCGCTGTTCCCCTTGATAGATACGCACGCCCTGGGTTTGGCGAAAGGGCACCGGATGCACCGGGCGGCGGCGGGAGGACATCGATCCGAGTCGCATGGCAGACCTCGTGAGTTCGGGTGGAAAGCGGGCGGCAAAACTCCGCCTTGGCGAGCCAGGGGCTCACCTCCGGGGTTGAGAGGAACAACGGAGAATGTGGGCGCCGAAGTTCAGGTCGCGACGTGCGCCCGTCGGGTTACGGGGCGGCAGGCCGGATCAGACCGACCGCCAAGCCCTCCAGGTGGAATTCGTCACGATCCAGGTCGACGTGGATCGGTTCGAAATCCGGGTTCTCGGCAATCAGCTCGACATGGCGGCCTTTGCGCTGGAAGCGCTTGACCGTGACATCGTCGCCCAGCCGGGCAACGACGATCTTGCCGTTGGCGGCTTCCGTGGCGCGCTGTACCGCCAGCAGGTCGCCATCCAGGATGCCCGCGTCGCGCATGCTCATGCCGCGCACCTTGAGCAGGAAATCCGGCTGGGCGGAAAACAGCGACGGGTCAACCTGATATTGCCGGTCGATATGCTCGGCCGCCAGGATCGGGCTGCCGGCGGCCACGCGGCCGACCAGTGGAAGCGTAAGCTGCATCAGGCCCATCGACGGCAATGAAAACTGGTGCTGGCCGGCCTCGTCGCCCGCCGTGCGCAGGCGGATGCCGCGCGATGCGCCGGGCGTGAGTTCGATCACCCCCTTGCGCGCCAGCGCCCGCAGGTGTTCTTCTGCCGCGTTGGGCGACGAGAAGCCGAACTCCGCGGCGATCTCGGCGCGTGTAGGCGGAAAGCCGGTGCGCTGGATCGTCTGGCGGATCAAGTCGAAAATCTGCTGCTGGCGGGCGGTGAGGGTGGCCATCGGTGCACTGTATATCTGAACAGGTGCTGTGATTTTATACAGTGGCGTGGGAAGCGCAAGTGATTTCGTTGAAACATGTTGCGCGAGTGCGGAAGCGCGCCTGATCCAGGTCAAAACCTGTGCCGCCAGTTAGAAGCTTATGCGCAATCCATGCAGGCGCGGCGGCGGAGAATCGCATAAAATCAAGGCCTTGACCGATTTTTGCACCGCCGTAGAGCCTCATTGGCCGGCCCGAACGTCACCATGTCCGCTTTCAATCAAGAGACCGTTCTGAGCGTCCACCACTGGAACGACTCGCTGTTCAGCTTCAAGACCACGCGCGACCAGGCACTGCGCTTCCATAACGGACACTTCGTCATGCTCGGGCTGGAAGTCGAGGGCAAGCCGCTGATGCGGGCGTACAGCATCGCCAGCCCGAACTACGAAGAGCATCTCGAGTTCTTCAGCATCAAGGTGCCGAACGGCCCGCTGACTTCCCGCCTGCAACACCTGAAGGTGGGCGACAAGGTGCTCGTCAGCAAGAAGCCGGTCGGCACGCTCGTGCTGGACGATCTGCTGCCCGGCAAGCACCTGTACCTGTTCGGCACCGGCACGGGTCTGGCGCCGTTCATGAGCATCATCCAGGATCCGGAAACCTACGAGCGCTTCGAAAAGGTCGTGCTGCTGCACGGCGTGCGCCAGGTGAGCGAACTGGCCTATGCCGACTTCATCACCAGCGAACTGCCGAACAACGAGTTCTTTGGCGACCAGGTACGCGAAAAACTGATCTACTCCCCGACCGTCACGCGCGAGCCGTTCCGCAACATGGGCCGCCTGACCGATCTGGCCGACAGCGGCAAGCTCTCGGCGGACATCGGGCTGCCGCCGCTTGATCCTGCCGTGGACCGTGCCATGATCTGCGGCAGCCCCGCCATGCTCGAAGACACCTGCAAGCTCCTCGATGCGCGCGGCTTCAAGATTTCGCCGCGCATGGGCGAAGCAGGCGACTACGTGATCGAGCGCGCCTTCGTCGAAAAGTAAGCTGCGTGTTTCACGTGCAGACGCCGGCCTGAGTGCCGGCGTTTTCTTTTGGCCGCCCTCGCCGAGGGCAATCCCCCGTCAACAAGGGCGTGACGGACAGATACAATGCGCGGCTTGCCCACCACGCATGTCCGCAACGATGTCCCTGCCTACCATTGCCATCCTCGCCACCGGCGGCACAATCGCCGGTTCCGCTGACGACGCTGGCTCTGCCGCACGCTACCGCGCTGGCGCTGTCCCCATCGACCAACTGCTGGCCGCGAGCAAGCTCGGCCTAGAGCGCATTGCCAACATACGTGCCGAGCAGGTCGCCCAGATCGACAGCAAGGATGTGTCGTTCGACGTGTGGGAGAAGCTTGTCTCGCGCATCCGGCACTGGATCGACGTCGAACGGGTGGACGGCGTGGTCGTCACGCATGGCACCGATACGCTCGAAGAAACCGCGATGCTGCTGCACCTGACCCAGCAGACCGATACGCCCATCGTCATGACAGCCGCGATGCGGCCTTCGACTTCGCTCTCCGCTGACGGTCCGTTGAATCTGCTCAATGCGGTGCGGCTGGCGGCCAGTCCCGCCGCGCGTGGGCAAGGTGTGCTGGTGGCGCTCAACCAGCGCGTGCACGCCGCGCGGGATGTGCAGAAGGGGCACACGTACGCGGTGGAGGCCTTCGTTTCGCCCGACATGGGCCCACTGGGCTTCGTGCTCGATTCGCACGTGCAGTTTCAGCGGTCTGCGCGCCCGCTTGCCGCCACCGATGTCTTGCCGATGCCGCCTGCCGGCCAGTGGCCGTGGGTGGAGGTGGTTGCCAGCTACGCCCAACCCGATGCGCGCCTGGTCGATGGGCTGGTCGCCGCCGGCGTGAAGGGCATCGTGGTTGCTGCAACGGGCGCGGGTTCCATCCACGCGAACCTCGAAGCGGCGCTCAACCGGGCCAGCCAGCAGGGCGTGTTCGTTGTTCGGTCGACGCGCACCGGCGCAGGCGTGGTGCCAGCGCAGCCCGACGGAAAGGGCTGGGCGTCGAGCGGTTCGCTCAATCCGTACAAGGCACGTGTGCTGCTCGCGTTGCTTCTGGCCTCGGGCCGCATCGGGCAAGAAGCAGGCGCCCTGCAGCAAGTCATTGATCGATATTGAAAAAATCCGCCGAGTCTGCGTATAATGGCAGGCTATTCAACCTTGCCGCACCGGAGTGTGACGCCCGGGCGGCTTTATCCATAAGGAGCGTCAATGCGTCATTACGAAATCGTCTTCATCGTCCATCCGGACCAGAGCGAGCAAGTGCCCGCGATGATCGAGCGCTACAAGAACACGGTCACCGCGCAGGGCGGTCAAGTGCATCGCGTCGAGGATTGGGGCCGTCGTCAACTGGCCTACATGATCCAGAAACTCGCCAAGGCTCACTACGTGTGCATGAACATCGAATGCGGCAAGGAAACCCTGGCCGAGCTCGAGCACGCATTCAAGTTCAACGACGCCGTGCTGCGTCACCTCATCGTCCAGACCAAGAAGGCTGAGACGGCTCCGTCGCCGATGATGAAGGAAGTGCAGCGCGAAGAGGCCAAGAAGGCCGCCGCTCAAACTGAACAGGCCGCCTGATGTCGCGCGGTGCGGCGTGATCTAGATCGCGCACCGCGGCCATGGACGGAATCCAGGGGAATAGCGTCATCAACCGTCTGCAACTCGTCGCCACGCTGGTCGAGCGCGAGGTCATGCGGTACACCCCGGCCGGCGTTCCCATCGTCAATTGCCTGCTGAGCTATAGCGGGCCGGCGGTGGAGGCGCAGACAGTGCGGCAGATCGAGTTTTCGATCGAAGCGCTGGCGGCCGGCAAGGTGGCTTCCGTTGTCGATCGCATTGCACCAGGCACTGTCCTGGATTGCGTCGGATTCCTGGCCCGCAAGCACCGCAGCAGCAAGACACTGGTCTTTCACATCTCCGGATGTAACGTATTCGTAAAGGATTGAATCATGGCATTCATGAACAAGAAGCAGCGCGACGCGAAGAACAAGAAGCGCTTCCAGCAGCAAAACCCGCTGTTCAAGCGCAAGAAGTTCTGCCGCTTCACGGTGGCAGGCGTTGAGCAGATCGACTACAAGGATGTCGAAACGCTGAAGGACTTCATCGGCGAGAACGGCAAGATCACCCCGGCCCGCCTGACCGGCACGCGCGCTCACTACCAGCGCCAGCTCGACACGGCCATCAAGCGCGCGCGTTTCCTTGCGCTGATGCCGTACAGCGATCAGCACAAGAAGTAATCGGCGGGACAAGGAGAACAAACGATGCAAGTCATTCTGCTGGAAAAGGTCATCAACCTTGGCAACCTGGGCGACGTGGTGCGCGTGAAGGACGGTTACGCCCGTAACTTCCTGATCCCGCAAAAGCAGGCCCGCCGTGCTACCGAAGCTGCCATCAAGGAATTCGAAGCCCGCCGCGCCGAGCTGGAAAAGCTGGCTGCTGAAAAGCTGGCCGCCGCACAAGCCGAAGGTGAGAAGCTCAACGGCCTGACGCTGCAACTGTCGCAAAAGGCAGGTGTGGATGGTCGCCTCTTCGGTTCCGTCACCAACCACGACATCGCCGAGGCGCTGAACGCGCAAGGCTTCAAGGTCGAGAAGGGTCAAGTGCGTCTGCCGAACGGTCCGCTGAAGACCGTTGGCGATCACCCGGTCGTTGTGTCGCTGCACACCGATGTGGCAGTCGATGTGACCGTGTCGGTGCTGGGCGAGGCTGTCTAAGCACGTACGCTGTACCTCGTGACGGCCGGGTAACTGGCTGGCGCGAGTCAAGAAGGCAGGGACGAAAGTCTCTGCCTTTTTTTGTTGTCTTTTGTATCGAGGGTTCAGATTGAAGACCGAGCAGCGCCGCTATAATCCCGCCATGAATGCGCCCTCCGATCCCCAGCTCGATTCCCTCAAGGTGCCTCCGCATTCCATCGAGGCCGAACAGTCGGTACTCGGCGGGTTGCTGCTGGATAACGCCGCATGGGATCGCATTGCCGATTTCATCAACGAGCACGATTTCTACCGCTACGACCACCGGCTGATCTTTCACCACATCGGCAAGCTGATCTCGCAGGCCAAGCCGGCCGACGTAATCACCGTGTACGAGCAGCTGCAGGCCGCGGGCAAGGCGGAAGAGGTAGGCGGCCTGGCGTACCTGAATGCACTGGCGCAGAACACGCCGAGTGCCGCCAACATCCGTCGCTATGCCGAGATCGTCCGCGACCGCGGCGTGCTGCGCCAGCTGGTGACGATTGCCGACGAGATTTCCGCGGGCGCCTTCAATCCGCAGGGCCGCGATGTGCGCCAACTGCTGGACGAGGCCGAATCGAAGGTCTTTGCGATTGCCGAAGAAGGTGCACGGGGGCAGAAGGGCTTTCTTGAAATCCAGCCGCTGCTTACGCAGGTCGTCGAGCGCATCGACGAGCTGTATCACCGCGACAATCAGAACGACATCACCGGTGTGCCGACGGGGTTCGTCGACCTGGACCGCATGACCAGCGGCATGCAGCCGGGCGACCTCATCATCGTCGCGGGCCGGCCGTCGATGGGTAAGACCGCGTTCTCGCTCAACATCGGCGAACACGTTGCCGTGGAGCAGGGCTTGCCCGTCGCGGTGTTCTCGATGGAAATGGCCGGCACGCAGCTGGCCATGCGGATGCTGGGTTCGGTCGGCCGGCTGGATCAGCACCGTCTGCGCACGGGGCGCCTGCTGGACGAAGACTGGCCGCGCCTGACGCACGCCATCCAGAAGATGAACGATGCTCAGCTCTTCATCGACGAAACGCCAGCGCTCAACCCGATGGAGTTGCGCGCGCGTTCGCGCCGGCTGGCACGGCAGTGCGGCCAGCTCGGCTTGATCATCATCGATTACCTGCAACTGATGTCGGGCTCAGGCGGCGGTGGCGAAAACCGCGCGACGGAAATCTCCGAAATTTCCCGTTCACTCAAGGGCTTGGCCAAGGAACTCAATTGCCCGGTGATTGCGCTGTCGCAGCTGAACCGAAGCCTGGAACAGCGTCCCAACAAGCGTCCGGTGATGTCGGACTTGCGTGAATCCGGCGCCATCGAACAGGATGCCGACGTGATCCTGTTCATCTATCGTGACCAGGTGTACAACCCCGATTCACCGGACAAGGGCACGGCGGAAATCATTATCGGTAAGCAGCGTAACGGCCCGATCGGTACCGTTCGGCTGACCTTCCTGGGTGAATACACGAAGTTCGACAACTTCACCGGAGGCAATGCCTTCTTTGACAACGACACGTAAGCTGCCGGACGTGTCGGCCTGCCACAACGTGCCGCGCGTGGCACGCGGCTGGCTCCGGTAAAATATTGCGTTTTGATGACAGCGCCAGCGGCGATCCCGACTGGCGCTGTTTCTACGACTCCTGCGTTTTTCCGTTTCCAAGGATCATCATGTTCGGTCGCTTCATGCCCACCGAAGGCAAGTTTTTCGAATACTTCAACCAGCACGCAGAGTGCGCCGTCAAGGCGGCCCACGCGCTCAAGGAGTTGGTCAACGACTTGCCCAATGCCGAAATGCATGCGCGCAATGTGCAGAACTTTGAGAAGAAGGCCGACCGCATCACGCATGACACGGTGGAACTGCTGCACAAGACGTTCATTACGCCGCTGGACCGCGACGAGATCCATAAGCTGATCACCACCATGGACGACATCCTCGACCTGATGGAGGACGTGTCGCTCACGATCTCGCTGTACGACGTGACCAACGTGACGGATGAAGCCCGCCAGCTCGCGGGCATCTGCGTGGCGTGCTGCGAGGAAGTCCGCAAGGCGGTGGCGCTGCTCAGCGACATGAACAACGGCCGCCAGATCCTGACCATCGCGCAGGAGATCGATCGGCTCGAGTCGGAGGCCGACCGCGTGATGCGTGCCGCCATGGCCAAGCTGTTCCGCACAGAAAGCGACATCAAGCTGCTCATCAAGCTCAAGGCCATCTATGAGCAGCTGGAGAGCATCACCGACTGTTGCGAGGATGTCGCCAACATCATCGAAGGCATCGTGCTCGAAAACGCCTGACGAGACGACGCCTCATGCATACGCTTCAGATCAGTCTCTGGGTGGTCGTCCTTCTGGTGGCGCTGGCCATCGTGTTCGACTTCATGAACGGCTTTCACGATGCCGCCAACTCTATCGCCACGGTGGTCTCGACGGGCGTGCTCAAGCCGCAGCAGGCAGTGGCCATGGCCGCCGCGTGCAACGTGATCGCCATTTTCATCTTCCACCTTAAGGTGGCGAGCACCGTCGGGCGGGACACCATCGACCCGGCGATCGTGGATCACTACGTCATTTTTGGCGCGCTTGTGGGCGCCATCGTGTGGAACATCATCACGTGGTATTACGGCATTCCGTCGAGCTCGTCGCACGCGCTGATCGGCGGGCTGGTCGGGTCGGCCGTGGCCAAGGCCGGCACGGGTTCCCTGGTCGCAAGCGGGCTGCTCAAGACGGTCGCGTTCATCCTCATTTCGCCGCTGCTGGGTTTCATCCTCGGCTCGCTGTTGATGGTGGCGGTGTCATGGCTATTCTTCCGAACGCCGCCGTCCAAGGTGGACCGGTGGTTCCGGCGCCTGCAGTTGCTGTCGGCGTCGCTGTACAGCCTCGGCCATGGCGGTAACGACGCGCAGAAGACCATCGGCATCATTTGGATGCTGCTCATTGCCGGCGGTTATGCATCGGCGACGACGCACGAGCCGCCGATCTGGGTGATCGTCTGCTGCTACGTGGCGATCGGCCTGGGTACGCTGCTCGGCGGCTGGCGCATCGTGCGCACGATGGGTCAGAAAATCACCAAGCTCAAGCCGGTAGGGGGGTTCTGCGCTGAAACCGGTGGTGCGCTGACGCTGTTCTTCGCCTCCGCGCTGGGCGTGCCGGTATCGACGACGCATACCATCACGGGTGCGATCGTCGGTGTGGGCGCGGCGCAGAAGGCGTCGGCCGTGCGCTGGGGCGTGGCAGGCAACATCGTGTGGGCATGGATCCTGACGATCCCCGCCTCGGCGTTCATGGCTGCGATCGCCTGGTGGATCGGCAAGCACGTCCTGTAAGCGGGTCTGCAGCACCCCAACGAAACGCCCACCAGACGGTGGGCGTTTTGCATGGAAGCCAGCGATTCGTTATTGGGTTGCGAACCGCGCGATGGGGTCGTCGTCGACGGCGGGTGTCGCAGCGGCGGGGGCACGGGTGGACATCAAGCTGTCCGCTTGTGCGCTGCGTGCGCGGGCCAGGGCGCCGAGCGGGTCTTCCTCCACTGGCCGCACTGGGGCCGGCGCAGGGCTGGGCGTGACAGTCGGAGCGGGGGCCGGGATATCGGGCAGGCTGCCTGCCGCCACCACACGGCGAGCCCCCGCGTAGCGGCTCGCCCAGTAGGACTTCGTCATGTCTTCGAGACGCACCGTGCCGCCCGTGGCCGGCGCGTGGACAAACCGGTTCTGCCCGACATAGATGCCGACGTGCGAGTTCGGCTGGCCGGTCGTATTGAAGAAGACGAGATCCCCCGAGGCGACCTCACTGCGGTCCAGCGGCGTGCCGCGCCGGCCCATCTCGGCGGCGGTGCGGGGCAACGTCACCGAGGCCGCGCGTTGCACCACGTAGCGCACGAGTCCACTGCAATCGAAGCCGCTATCGGGTGTGTTGCCGCCGTAGCGGTACGGCGTGCCTACCAAGGCCATCGCCTCGATGGAGATTTCCTCCAGGCCGGCACTCGGGTCCTGGATAGGCGCGCCGCGCGTGCGCAACCCCATGTCGCGCGAGGCGGTGGGGCGGGAGGGCGTCGACGAACAGGCAGAGAGCAGGCACGTCAGCGCCAGCAGGGCGGCGCCCGCCAGTCGAAGATTGCCTGAGTGAAAACCGTGCCGCGTCAGCATGCGCCGTCAGAAAAGTCCGGATAGGTCGCATGCTATGCGTGCGGCGTCGGAAAGCCAAACGGCGTGTTGGCGAGGCGCAACGCCAAGCGGGGTGCGGCTCGCAGGATTCTGGCCCGATGGCGTCGCGCTTTGCGGGAAGCTTTACCAGCGCAGCTGGACGTTGCGCGTACTGCCGGTCTGCACGGTTGCGCGCTTGGTGGTGCCTTCGTATGTGGCGATGACGTTGTAGCTGGCCGGCGGGGCCTTGATCAGGCAGCGCGGTCCATCGGCGCGGAAGCTTGCAACCTCCTTGCCGTGCCGCGTGAGTTTCACGTCGACGTCGGCAAGGTACTCACCGCGCGGCCCCTGCGTGAAGAGCAGGGACAGGTTGTAATTGCGTGCCTCGGCATTCAACGCCTGCTGTTCATCCTGTGCAACGCCGCCACAGACATAGCTGATCTGGCCAGCCGTTTGCGGGGTCTGGCTGCCGGCAAGCGCAACGGACGCGCCGGCGGACAGCATCATCGCCAGCGCCGCCGAGGTCAGGGTGAAGTGCGATCGGTTGTGCGGATTTCGCTGCATGGGCATCGTGGGCCTCCGTCAAAAGAAAGGAGTGACCTAGACGCTGCAGCAAGAAAAGGGCCGCGCACATGCGCGGCCCCTTGGCACAACGGTTTGGGGCGGACAGATTCGCCGTGTGGTGACGGTTACAGCACGTCAGTGGCGTGATCGGCCAGTCGCGAGCGCTCGCCGCGCGCGAGCGTAATGTGCCCGCTATGGCTCCATCCCTTGAAGCGATCGACCACGTAGGTCAGGCCCGACGAACCTTCGGTCAGATACGGCGTGTCGATCTGCGCAATGTTCCCTAGGCACACGATCTTGGTGCCCGGGCCCGCGCGGGTGACCAGCGTCTTCATCTGCTTGGGCGTCAGATTCTGCGCCTCGTCGATGATCAGGAACTTGTTGACGAACGTGCGGCCGCGCATGAAGTTCATGCTCTTGACCTTGATCCGCGAACGGATCAGTTCCTGCGTGGCTGCGCGACCCCATTCACCGGCGTTGTCGTCCGACTTCTGCAGCACTTCGAGGTTGTCGTCGAAGGCGCCCATCCACGGCTGCATCTTCTCTTCCTCCGTGCCGGGCAGGAAGCCGATGTCTTCGCCCACGGGCACGGTGGCGCGCGTGATGATGATCTCGTTGTAAAGCTTCTGGTCCAGCACCTGCTCGAGGCCCGCGGCCAGGGCCAGCAGCGTCTTGCCGGTACCCGCCTGGCCAAGCAGCGACACGAAATCGACTTCCGGGTGCATCAGCAGGTTCAGCGCGAAGTTCTGCTCGCGATTGCGCGCCGTCACCCCCCAGACGTTGTTTTTCTGATGCGTGAAATCCTTGAGCGTCTGCAGCACGGCGGTCTTGCCGTTGAGCTCCTTGACCTGTGCATACAGGGGCAGGCTGCCGTCGTTGGGCTCCAGGTACACGAACTGGTTGACCAGGAACGAGGGCACGAGCGGGCCCGACAGGCGATAGAACGTGGTGCCGGTCTTCGGGTCCTGCCAGCTCTCGATGTTCTTGCCGTGCTTCTGCCAGAAATCGGCGGGCAAGGCCATGACACCGCTGTAAAGCAGGTCGGTGTCTTCCAGCACGCGGTCGTTGAAATAATCCTCTGCCGGCAGGCCAAGCGCGCGCGCCTTGATCCGCATGTTGATGTCCTTGGACACCAGCACGACGTTGCGGTCGGGGCGCTGCTGCTGCAGCGCGGCCACCACGCCCAGGATCTGGTTGTCGGCCTTGCCTTGCGGCAGACCGTCGGGCAGCTTGATGTCGTTCAGGCGTGTCTGGAAGAACAGGCGCCCCTGCGCATCGCGGTTGCCGAGCTTGGCCAGCGGCAGACCGTCGTCCATCACGCCGTCCGTGCCGGCCACGAGCTGGTCGAGCGTGCGGCTGACCGTCCGGGCGTTGCGCGCCACTTCGCTCATGCCCTTCTTGTGGTTGTCGAGCTCTTCCAGCGTCATCATCGGCAGATAGACGTCGTGCTCTTCGAAGCGGAACAGCGAGGTGGGGTCGTGCATCAGCACGTTGGTGTCGAGCACGAACAGCTTGGTCGGCCCTTCATCGCGGCGGGTGCGGCGGCGCACGGCGGTTTCGGTCGAATCGCCCGTGGCGCTGACCTTGTCGACCGCCTTGGCAAGAATGCCGGCATGTTCGCGCGACTCTTCCTTTGCCATGGGCGATGCCTCGCCGGAACGCGCGCGGGTCACGTTGCGTTTGGGCTGCGCACGGCCGGTTTCCGACAAGGCTTCGCGTTCGAGTGCGGGCACCGGTTTTCGAGGTTCCTGACCCGCCTTGGGCTTTCCGGCTTTGCCGAAAGGCTTGAATTCAGCCGGGTCAAGCAACTGGGCTGGCTGGGTGGGCATGGTCGGCAGCGGCATGCTTCGATTACCTCTCTGGGTGGAACAGCGACAAAACACCGCGCCCGTTGATCACGGCGCGATGCTGGCGGGAAACGTGGGAGGGGATGCGGGAGCGCCGCGCGAATGACGGCCACAAAAAAGCCGCCATGACCTGCGAGAGGCGGGGCGGCCTGGATGAACGCCACAACAGGCTGCACGTTTCAGACGTTCTCCCAAGTCTGGCTGCCGGGAAAAACGCTGAAGCGGTATCCGGCCAACTTGGCCGCCGGTACCGTCGTGGGCTATCGGAATGGCATCCGGATTTCGTACTCATCGGTTCCGACTGTATCGGAACCCTTTGTGATTTGCAATCTGTCACATGTGACGTCCGGTGTGGAGGCGACAGCGCGAATGGATGAAACAGTGTGGCGAAAGGCAAGCGGGGCGTGCGCTGCCCGGCGCTTGCCGCAGCGCCTTTTACAGGGCGCGTACCGCCGTCAGCACCTCTTCCACATGGTTGGGCACCCTAACCCCGCGCCATTCCTGGCGCAGCACGCCCTTGGTGTCGATCAGGAAGGTGCTGCGCTCGATGCCGCGCACGTCTTTGCCGTACATCTTCTTCATCTTGATGGTGTCGAAGAGATGGCATACGGCTTCATCGGCGTCGGAGATCAATTCAAACGGCAGTTCCAGCTTGGCCTTGAAGTTCTCATGCGACTTCAGGCTGTCGCGCGAGATGCCAAACACCACGGCGCCTGCGGCTTCGAACAACTCGTACTGGTCGCGGAAGTTCATCGCCTCGGTCGTGCAGCCGGGCGTGTTGTCCTTCGGATAGAAATACAGCACGACGATCTTGCCGCGCTGCGAAGCCGGCGAGAACGTGACGCCGCTGGTCGCGGGCGCGGAGAAATCGGGAAGGGGCTTGTCGAGGGAGACGGGCATGGTGTGATCCGGAAAACCGCGGAAAAAAGACTGCTGGCGCACGGACGGGCGCGTCTACAACTCCGTAGGCTGCCGTGCTTGCGGCAGCGCGGGCTCACGTCGGCTGGACGATCAGGCTGCCACTGCGGCCGGCAACCTCGCCCCACGTGACGGGCTGCACGGGCAGGGTATTGCGATCCAGCGTCGCATAGTAGTCGCCCATCGAAGCCAGCCTGTGACCCTGCGCGCGCCAGCCGCGCAGCAACTCGCGGAAGATCGGGGCGAGTTTCTGTCCTTCAAGCTCGGCGTGCAAGGTAAAGACCTGGTCGTGATCGGATTCGGTCATGTTCAGGATGTGCCGCGCGACGGTGTCCGTCGTCAGGCCGTCCACGCCGATCAGCTCATCCAGTGTGGGCAGCGTGGTTGGCAGCTGCACGTGGTTCAGCGGTTGACCGCCGACGCTCGGGATGTACGGATGCGTGCCGCGGCCGTCGGAGGCGTAAGCCATGCCCCAGGCGTCGATCTGGCGGAAGGCATGGTTGTTCATCTGCCAGCCGGCAGCGCCGTGCGTGACGGGCGGCTTGCCGAAGATCTGCACGAAGCGTGCGTGTGCGGCGCGCATTTGGTTGGCCGTCCACGCGGCGTCGCGCTGGCGGACGTTGTCTTGCCAGCGCACGTGGTCCCACGTGTGGATGCCGGTCTCGAAGCCTGCCTCGGCAATGGCGCGCATTTCGGCGGCAGCCTTGCGGCCGATGTCAGGACCGGGCAGCAGCACGCCGTACATCAGCGTGCGCAGGCCGTAGTGCTCCACCACGGAGGTACGCGAAACCTTCTTGAGGAAGCCTGGGCGGAACGCCCGGCGCAGCGCCCAGCCGGTGTGATCGGGGCCAAGGCTGAAGAGGAAGGTCGCGCCCGCCTCGTGCTCACGCAGCATGCGCGCGAGATTGGGCACGCCTTCGCGGGTGCCGCGCAGGGTGTCGACGTCGATCTTGAGGACGATGAGAGCCATTGAACCTGCGCGGGTATTGCCTTACTTGTTGCCGTTGCCTTCTTCGACCAGGCTGCGTGCTTCGGCCACGTGCGTGCGATAGGCTTCGAAGATCTTCGCCAGCGCGTCCTTCATCACGGTCGTCGGCTTCCAGCCGAGGTCTTCCATGGTGTTGGCGATCTTCGGCACGCGGTTCTGCACGTCCTGGTAGCCGTTGCCGTAGTAGGCGCCGGACGTCGTTTCCACCAGCTGGACCTGCTTGGCGCTGTCTTTGTACTCGTCGATGTTGGCGGCCAGCTCGAGCATCATGTTGGCCAGCTCGCGAACCGAGTAGTTGTTCGACGGGTTGCCGATGTTGTAGATCTTGCCCGAGGCCACGCCGTCCTTGTTGGCGATGATGCGCACCAGCGCGTCGATGCCGTCGTCGATATACGTGAAGGCGCGCTTCTGGCTGCCGCCGTCGACAAGCTTGATGTTCTCGCCGCGCACGATGTGGCCGAGGAATTGCGTCACCACGCGCGACGAACCTTCCTTCGGGGTGTAGATCGAGTCGAGGCCGGGGCCGATCCAGTTGAACGGACGGAACAGCGTGAAGTTCAGCCCTTCCATGCCGTAACCCCAGATCACGCGGTCCATCAGCTGCTTGGAGCAGGCGTAGATCCAGCGCGGCTTGTTGATGGGGCCGTAGATCAGCGGCGAGGCTTCCGGATCGAATTCCGAATCGCTGCACATGCCGTAGACCTCGGAGGTCGACGGGAAGACGAGGTGCTTGCCGTACTTGGCAGCCGAGCGAACGATCGGCAGGTTGGCTTCGAAGTCCAGCTCGAACACGCGCAGCGGGTCTTTCACGTACGTCGACGGCGTGGCGATGGCCACGAGCGGCAGGATCACGTCGCACTTCTTCACGTGATACTCGACCCACTCCTTGTTGATGGTGATGTCGCCCTCGAAGAAATGCATGCGCGGGTGGTTGACCAGGTCGCCCAGACGCTCGGTCTGCATGTCCATGCCGTAGACCTCCCAGTCGGTGGTCTCCAGGATGCGCTTGGACAGGTGGTGGCCGATGAAGCCGTTGACGCCGAGGATCAGTACTTTTTTCATGAAGGCAAACTCAAGATCAGGAGAGGGCAAGCTGGCTGGCGAGCTGCTGCGCAGTCACGGCGCACGATCCGCCGGCAGCCTGGGTGTCCACGCGCCAGAGCTCGTGGATGGCGATGGCTGCTCCATCGCCGCACACGCCAAACATCGCATTATCCACGACGTGCAAGCCCGGCGGCAAATTCGTAAAGATTTGATGTGCCAGACGGGCGCGCGCGACGACGTAGCGCTCGCCGCCGACGTCCGTGAATGCACCAGGATAGGGCGGCGCGACGGCCCGGATGAGGTTGTAGACCTGCTGCGCCGGCCTGGACCAGTCGATGCGGCCGTCTTCGGGCTTGCGGCCGCCGAAATAGCTGCCCTCGGCCAGCACGTTCGGGTGCTTGGGAATCTGCCCGGCAATCATGGCGGGCAGGGCGCGCCAGAGCGTCTGCTCGGCGGCAACGGTGGCTTTTTCGAAGACTTCGTGCGCGGTGTCGTCCGGCAGGATCGGCACGACGGTCTGGTCGACGATGTAACCGGCATCGGGCTTTTCGACCATCTCGTGCAGGGTCGCGCCGGTCTCGGTTTCACCGTGGAGCACCGCCCAGTTGATCGGCACGCGGCCGCGGTACTTGGGCAGCAGCGAACCGTGCATGTTGAACGCGCCAAGTTTGGCCAGGCTCAACAGGCGCATCGGGATCATGTGCCGGTAGTAGAACGAGAAGATGAAATCCGGCGCGATGTCTGCGATGCGCGCGTGCAGGTCTTCACCGTGGGCGTCGTCCGGCGTGACGAACGGGATGCCGAGCTCTTGCGCCGTGGCGCGCACACTGCCGAACCAGATGTTCTCCGCCGCGTTGTCTTCGTGCGTGACGACGAGCTCGACCCGGATGCCGCGCGCTGCCAGGACGCGCAGGCAGCGCACGCCGACGTTGTGATACGCAAAGACGACGGCACGCCGGGTCATGCCACACCTCGCTGTGGGCCGCCGCCCTTCAGGTCCGCCGCGCTGGCTTCGTGCAGGTGCGGCGTGTCTTCCAGCACACCCTGCACAAGGTAGCGCGGACGCTCGCGCACCTGCTGATAGATGCGGCCGATGTACTCGCCCAGCAGGCCGATGCCGAACAGCAGCACGCCGATCAGGAAGAACGTGATGGCGAACAGGGTGAACACACCCTGGACTTCCGCGCCAAGGACGAAGCGCCGTACCACCAGCAGGATGAACAGGATGGCCGAGGCCAGCGACAGCAGCATGCCGATCGCCGAAAACCACTGCAGCGGCACCACAGAGAAACCCGTCACCAGGTCGAAGTTCAGGCGTACGAGCTTGTAGAGCGAATACTTCGATTCACCCGCGAACCGCTCCTCGTGATCGACTTCGATTTCCGTCGGGTTCTTGCTGAACGTGTAGGCCAGTGCCGGAATGAACGTGTTGACTTCGCGACAGCGGTTGATGGTGTCGACGATGGTGCGGCTGTACGCGCGCAGCATGCAGCCCTGGTCGGTCATCTTGATGTGCGTGATGCGCTCGCGCAGCGAGTTCATGGCACGCGACGCGGTACGACGGAACCAGCTGTCCTGGCGGTTGCGGCGGATGGTGCCGACGTAGTCGTAGCCTTCGTCGAGCTTCTCGACCAGGCGGCCGATTTCTTCAGGCGGATTCTGGAGGTCGGCGTCGAGCGTGATGACGCGTTCGCCGCGCGCATGTTCGAAGCCGGCCAGGATGGCCATGTGCTGGCCATAGTTGCCATTGAACAGGACGACGCGCGTCGTGTCGGGGCGCGCACGGAATTGCTCGGCCAGCATGGCGGCGGAGCGGTCGCGGCTGCCGTCGTTGACAAACACCACCTCATACGAGATGCCGAGTGCGTCGAGCGCGGGGTACAGGCGCGCAAACAGCGCGGCAAGCCCGTCTTCTTCGTTGTAGACAGGAATGACAACCGAGAGAGCAGGTGTCTTCATTATTGGATTATTGGTACTGGGCGCAAAGTTGGCGGACCGCGTTGACGACGCGGTCCACGTCGGAATCTTCCATGCCGGCAAACATCGGCAGCGTAACGATGGCGCGGCCGATGCGTTCGGCCACCGGGAACATGCCCGGCTTCCAGCCGAGTTCGCGGTAGAGCTTGAACAGGTGGATCGGCGGATAGTGCACGCCCGCGCCGATGCCCAGCGCCTTCAGGCCGGCCATGAACCCGGCGCGATCGACCTTCAGGCGATCGAGCGGGAGCACGATCTGGAACATGTGCCAGTTGGTGTTCGTAAAATTCTCGACCGGCAGTTCGACACCGAACGATTCGATGTCGGCGGCGCGCATGGCGGCAAAGTAACGGCGGGCGAGCGCGGCGCGGCGCGCGGTGACGTTTTCGAGTTGCGCAAACTGGCCCAGCCCGATGGCGGCGTTCACGTCGGTCAGGTTGAACTTGCCGCCCACCAGGTCGACTTCCATGCCGTCGAAGCCAGTGCGCACGACGCCCTGCAGGCGGTACTTTTCGGCCAGCACCGCTTCTTCGGGCGTGTTCAGGACGATCGCACCACCCTCGATGGTCGTGATGTTCTTGTTGGCCTGGAAGCTGAAGCTGACGAGATCGCCGATCTCGCCGATGCGCTTGTCGCCCCAGCGCGAGCCGATGGCCTGCGCGGCGTCTTCCACCACGCGCAGCTTGTGGCGGCGGGCGATGTCGTACAGGCGGTCCATGTCGACGGGCAGGCCGGACAGGTACACCGGGATGATCGCCTTCGTGCGCGGCGTGATGGCGGCTTCGACCTTGCTCAGGTCGATGTTGCGCGTGACGGGGTCCACGTCGACGAAGACCGGCTTGGCGCCGACCGTCAGCACCACGTTCGACGTGGCGACCCACGAGATCGGCGTGGTGATGACTTCATCCCCGGGGCCGATACCTGCGATGCGCAGCGCGACTTCCATCGTGGCCGTGCCATTGGCGAACGTCCGCACGATGCGGCCGCCGAAGTACTCCGACAGTGCGGCTTCAAAGGCGGCAACCTTGGGGCCCGAGGTGATCCATCCCGAACGCAGCACCTCGGCGACGGCGGCGATGGTCGCCTCGTCGATGGTCGGACGCACGAAGGGCAGGAAAGGCAGTTCGGTGGCGTTGGTTTGCGTCATGGCAGCAGAGAAGGTTGGGCGCGCGCCGCTCATGAGCGAGCCAGCACGAAAACGCCGACAAGGATGATGGCGATGCCGATCAGGCGCTGCACCGACAGCACTTCGCCAAACAGATACCACGCCAGGAAGGCATTGACCACGTAGCCCAGCGAGAGCATCGGATACGCAATGGTCACATCCACGCGCGAGAGCCCGAGGATCCACACCACCACGGAGATCACGTAGCACGACAGCCCGCCGATGATGGGCCACTGCGTTGCAAGCTTGATGCCGATCGGCACGATGTTGTCGGCCGAAAACGCAAAGCGGCCGATATTGTTGACGCCCGCCTTGAGCAAGAGCTGAGCGCAGGCATTGAGCATGACACCTGTCAGGATCAGCCCGAATGTGACCAGATTCATAGGTTGTTTTGTAGTGTTCCGACTGCGGTGGCTTCCCCGAGACCCCACCGCCGGGCCGCATGTTACGACAATTCCGCTTGCGCGCTTCTTTCGCCGCGTCGCTTTGGTCCCGCTACTGGCGCCGAACGATCACGCGGCGGGCATCGCGGGCCACCGGCACCATCGGGACGCCCTGGGCTGCCAGGCGGTCATACGTGCCCGGGCCCATCATCGCGATGGCCTGGCCGCCCTCCTTCCAGCGGGCCACGAAGGCCTCCGTGGTCGGAATCCACTTGGCCGGCTCCTGCTGCACGCCGAAGGCCAGTTCGTCAGGCTCCTGCACCATGATGGTCGGCCGGCCGAGGTAGAACGGCATTGTATGGTCCAGGCGCTCTACCGCATAGAACGGCACATCCGGCTTGAGCCACGGTCTGACGGCCGGTACGAGGTCGATACCCGACATCGAGCGCCCGAACGCTTCATGGCCGAGGGTGGCCGCCGTGAATGTCAGGAACCACGCACATGCAAAGGCGGCGAGGCTCTCAAAGCGCCCGTTCGCCCGGCGCAACGCGATCCACGTGAACGCAGCGCCCGCCCCGAACGCCACGGCCAGGAACACCGCGAACCGCGCGAACACCGCATTCGGATACATCGCCGACGACATCGTCGCCACGTAGCCGCTGGCGGCGAGCCCGACCAGCGCCAAGGCCAGGAAAGCGCGGAGCTGCCAGCGCCAGGCACGCTCGCTGGCGTGTTCGAGCACCAGGGCAGCCAGCATCGCCAACGCCGGGATGATCGGGAAGATGTAGCCCGGCAGCTTCGAATCGGAAATGCTGAAGAACACGAAGATCAGGATCGCCCACAGGCCAAGCACGAGCGTCGGGCGGAAGCCGTTGGCCGCGGTCTCGGTGCGCGCGAAGGTCAGCCTGGCGGCGCCGGGCAACTGCGCAAGCCATGGCAGGAAGCCGGCCAGCAGCAGCGGCACGAAATACCAGACCGGCGCATTGCGGTTGTGCACAGTCGAGGTGAAGCGCTGGAAGTGCTCGTGCACGAAGAAAAACCACGCGAACTCCGGGTTGCGAGCGGAGATCAGCACAAACCAGGGCGCTGCCACGGCACAGAACACGATGAGGCCGCTCACCAGATGCAGGCGTTTCCACAGCGCCCAGTCCCGCGCGACCAGCGTATAGACGATAAGCACGAAGCCGGGCAGCACCACGCCGATAAGCCCCTTGCTCAGCACCGCCAGCGCCATGGACGCCCAGCACGCCCACATCCATCCGCGCTGCTGGGCACGGCTTGCGTCCGGGTGCTGGGCCAGGAGGAGCGCCGCCAGCGCCATCGTCATGCAGCCGGCCACGCCCATGTCGAGCGAGTTGAAATGCGCGCCTACATTCCACATCGGCGCGCTGACGAGCACCAGGCCGCTGACGACCGCCACACGTTTGCCCCACCAGCGTGCCGCCGCCAGCATGGTGAAGACGATGCCGACGATGCCCGAGAGCGCCGTGAACAGCCGCGCCTGCCAGTCGCCAACGCCGAACAGCGTGTAGGCCAGCGCGGTGCCCCACATCTGCAGGGGCGGTTTCTCGAAGTACTTGAGGCCGTTGTAGCGGATCGTCACCCAGTCGCGGGAGGTGAACATCTCGCGGGCGATTTCGGCGTAGCGGCCTTCGTCGGTGGGGATCAGGTGGCGGTAGCCCAGCGTGCCGAGCCAGATGGCCAACAGTGCCGTGGCGAGCAGCCACAGGGAAGCGTTGCGCCAGGGCAGGGCCGGCGCGTTGGTCGAGCGGTCGATCGGCATGCGCTCAGGCGGTTTCGATGAGCAGCGCCGCGGCCACCTTGCGGCCTTCCAGCATCAGGATGTTGTAGGTGCGGCCGGCGGCCTGCATGTCCATCGCTTCCACGCCGATACGCTTCTCGGTCAGCGGCGCAGTGAGTCGCGGGTGGGGAAAGCGCAGCCGGCTTCCCGTGCCGAAGACCACTACCTCCGCGCCGAGTTCGAGCAAGCGGGCGAAGTGTTCGGGCGTCAGGTCTTCAAAGCGCGCGACGTCCCACGGCACGATGGCGCCTTCGGGCATCACCAGCACGGAGTGCGTGTAACGCACCTTGTTGATTTCGATATAGCCGTCGCCATACGCGGTGACGGTATTGAGAATGGCGGACGGGTCGGACGAATGGAGCTTCAAGGCGGGAATCCCATCAGGCGCGATGGCTGCGGCGCACGCGGCGACACGGTGGCAAGGGCGCGGTTTCGGACTGTCCGGCGGATCTCGCTGCGTTGCAAAAATGCCCGCCGAAGTCTGTCATAATGGGCTAAATTATATCTTTTTCTCTCCTTTGCCCGCCGCGCCACAAGCGACGCCCGGCAAGGAAGAGCGCAGCGCTTTCTCCTGCCAGGCGGTGTCACCGTCGCCGCTTTGCTGCACCGATCCGTCGCAATCCAAGCCCGCTCGACGTCGTTTATCGTCCCTTGCCCGTGAAAACGATCCAAAAATCCGCCAAGCTCAACAACGTCTGCTATGACATTCGCGGCCCCGTGCTCGAAAAGGCCAAGCAGATGGAGGAAGAGGGCCACAAGATCATCAAGCTGAACATCGGCAACCTTGCCCCGTTCGGCTTCGATGCTCCGGAAGAAATCCAGCAGGACATGATCCGCAACCTGCCGAATTCGGCAGGCTATTCGGATTCGAAGGGCATCTTCGCGGCGCGCAAGGCGGTGATGCACTACACGCAGGAGCAGGGCATCAAGAATGTCACGCTGGATGACATCTATCTCGGCAACGGTGCGTCCGAGCTGATCTCGCTGGCGACCAACGCGCTGCTCGACGAGGGCGACGAGCTGCTGCTGCCGGCTCCCGATTATCCGCTGTGGACCGCCGTGACGAGCCTCTCGGGCGGCACGCCGGTGCACTACTACTGCGACGAATCCAATGGCTGGATGCCCGATCTGGACGACATCCGCGCCAAGATCACGCCCAACACCAAGGGCATCGTCGTCATCAACCCCAACAACCCGACCGGCGCACTGTATTCGGACGAACTCCTGCGCGGCATCGTCGCCATCGCGCGCGAGCACGGCCTTGTGCTCTTCGCCGACGAGGTGTACGACAAGGTCCTGTTTGACGACAACAAGCACACTGCCATCGGGTCGCTGTCGGAAGACGTGCTGACTGTCACGTTCAACAGCCTGTCGAAAAGCTACCGCTCGTGCGGCTACCGCGCGGGCTGGATGGTCGTCTCGGGTGACAAGCGCCCGGCCAAGGACTACATCGAAGGCCTGAACATGCTGTCGTCGATGCGCCTGTGCGCCAATGTGCCGGGCCAGTGGGCCATCCAGACGGCGCTGGGCGGCTACCAGAGCATCAAAGACCTGGTGGCACCGGGCGGCCGCATGCGCCGTCAGCGCGACCTGGCGCACGAGCTGATCACGGCCATTCCCGGCGTGACGTGCGTGAAGCCCAAAGCGGCGCTGTACATGTTCCCGCGCCTCGATCCGGCCGTGTACCCGATCGAGGACGACCAGACCTTCATCCGCCAGTTGCTGGAAGAAGAGCGCGTGCTGCTGGTGCAGGGCACCGGCTTCAACTGGCACTCGCCGGACCACTTCCGCATCGTCTTCCTGCCGCACGAAGACGATCTGCGTGAAGCGATCGGCCGAATTGCGCGCTTCCTGGAGCGGTACCGTCAGCGTCACGGTACTGGCATCCGGGCAGCCTAGACTCGGTCATCCGCCAGATCAGTTGTTGTTGCGGGGCAGACCGAAGTGTCTGCCCTGTCTGTTTTTTGCCCTTCCGTTTCAACGATACGTCTCATGAATCCCATCAAGATCGGCCTGCTCGGGCTCGGTACCGTCGGTGGCGGTACCCTCAAGGTTCTGCAACGGAACCAGGAAGAAATCCGCCGTCGTGCGGGGCGCGGCATTGAAGTCGCCATGATTGCGGTGCGCAATCTCGAGCGCGCGCGCGCCATCGTGCAGGAAGCCGGCGCGACCGTGCCGGTGGTGAACGACCCGTTTGCCGTCGTGGATTCGCCCGAGATCGACATCGTCGTGGAACTGATCGGCGGCTATGACCTGACGCGCGACCTCGTGCTGCGTGCCATCGCCAACGGCAAGCACGTCGTCACCGCCAACAAGGCGCTACTGGCCGTGCACGGCAACGAGATCTTCAAGGCCGCGCAGGACAAGGGCGTGATGGTGGCATTCGAAGCCGCCGTGGCCGGTGGCATCCCCATCATCAAGGCACTGCGCGAAGGCCTGACGGCCAACCGCATCGAGTGGATCGCCGGCATCATCAACGGCACCACGAACTTCATCCTGTCCGAGATGCGCGACAAGGGCCTGGACTTCGACACCGTGTTGAAGGAAGCCCAGCGCCTGGGCTATGCCGAAGCCGATCCGACCTTCGACATCGAGGGCTTTGACGCCGCGCACAAGCTCACGCTCATGAGCGCGATCGCGTTTGGCGTGCCGGTGCAGTTCGAGCGCGCGTACGTGGAGGGCATCACCAAGCTGGAAGCCGTCGACATCCGCTATGCCGAAGAACTCGGCTACCGCATCAAGCTGCTGGGCATCACGCGCCGGGTCGACGCGGGCATCGAGCTGCGCGTGCACCCGACGCTCGTGCCGGCCAAGCGCCTGATCGCCAACGTGGAAGGCGCGATGAACGCCGTGGTCGTCAACGGCGACGCCGTCGGCCCGACGCTGTACTACGGCAAAGGGGCGGGCGCCGAGCCGACCGCCTCGGCCGTCGTCGCCGACCTGGTGGACGTGACGCGCCTGCACACGGCCGACCCGGAGCACCGCGTGCCGCACCTGGCGTTCCAGCCCGACGCGCTGTCCGACACGCCGGTGTTGCCGATCGACGAGGTGCGCTCGAGCTACTACCTGCGCATGCGCGTGGCCGACCAGACGGGCGTGTTGGCCGACATCACGCAGATTCTCGCCAAGACCGGTATCTCGATCGACGCGATGCTGCAGAAGGAATCGCGCGAAGGCGAGCCGCAGACCGACATCATCATGCTGACGCACACGGCCGTCGAGAAGCACGTCAACGGTGCCATCGCCGCCATCGAGGCGCTGCCGACCGTGCTGTCGAAGGTCACGCGCATCCGCATGGAAGAACTGAACTGAGCACGCGTAAGAGATGAGCATGCAATACCGATCGACCCGCGGCCACGCAGAGCCGCAGAGCTTCTCCCGCATCCTGCTCGGCGGCCTCGCGCCGGACGGCGGCCTGTACCTGCCCGAGCAATACCCGCAGGTCAGCGTTGAGGAACTGACCCGCTGGCGCGACCTGCCGTACGCGGACCTCGCGTTCGAGATCCTGCGCAAGTTCGCCACCGACATCCCCGAGGATGACCTGCGTGCGCTGACTCGCCGCACCTACACGCCCGAGGTCTACTGCAACGCACGCGCCGGCGACAACACCGCCGATATCACGCCGCTGCACAAGCTTGGCGACGAGGGCGGCACCTCGCTGTCGCTGCTGTGCCTGTCCAACGGCCCGACGCTGGCCTTCAAGGACATGGCAATGCAGTTGTTGGGCAACCTGTTCGAATACGCGCTCGACCGTGAGCACGCCGAACTGAACATCCTCGGCGCCACCTCCGGCGACACCGGCAGCGCGGCCGAATACGCCATGCGCGGCAAGCGCGGCGTGCGCGTGTTCATGCTGAGCCCGCACCGCAAGATGAGCGCGTTCCAGACCGCGCAGATGTTCAGCCTGCAGGACGCGAACATCTTCAACATCGCCATCGAAGGCGTGTTCGACGACGCGCAGGACATCGTCAAGGCGGTGTCGAACGATCACGAGTACAAGGCGCGCCAGAAGATCGGCACGGTCAACTCCATCAACTGGGCGCGCGTCGTGGCGCAGGTCGTCTACTACTTCAAAGGTTACCTGCTGGCTGCCCCGTCGATTGGCGAGAAGGTGTCGTTCTGCGTGCCATCGGGCAACTTCGGCAACGTCTGCGCGGGCCACATCGCGCGCATGATGGGTTTGCCGATCGACAAGCTCGTCGTGGCGACCAACGAGAACGACGTGCTGGACGAGTTCTTCCGCACCGGCACGTACCGCGTGCGCTCGGCCGCCCAGACATACCACACGTCCAGCCCGAGCATGGACATCAGCAAGGCCTCGAACTTCGAGCGCTTCGTGTTCGACCTGCTGGATCGCGATCCGGCACGCCTGGCACAACTGTTCCGCGACGTGGACGAGAAGGGGGGCTTCTCGATGACCGGCAAGCCGGAGTTCGACCGCATCGGCGAGTTCGGCTTTGTCTCGGGCCGTAGCACGCACGAAGATCGCGTCAATACGATCCGCGACGTGTTTGCCCGTTACGGCACGATGATCGACACGCACACCGCAGACGGCGTAAAGGTCGCGCGCGAAAACCTGACGCCAGGCGTGCCGATGGTGGTGCTGGAAACCGCGCTGCCGGCCAAGTTTGGCGACACGATCCGCGAAGCGCTGGACCGCGAGCCGGAGCGCCCGGCCGGCTACGCTGATATCGAATCGCTGCCGCAGCGCTTCGAAGTCATGCCCGCCGATGTGGATCGCGTGAAGGCCTACATCGCGCAACACACGGGTCTTTGACGCGGTGATGGCGGTGCCGGATGGCGCGACCGCGGCAGCGTTCGAACGCTGCCTGCGCGACATCCGCGCGTGCCGCACGTGCAGCGGGGCGCTCGCACACACGCCTCGCCCCGTGGTCGTGGCGGACCGCCGCGCCCGCGTGCTGATCGTCGGGCAGGCGCCCGGGCGCATGGTGCATGAAACGGGCATCCCGTGGAATGACCGCTCCGGCGATCGGCTGCGCCAGTGGCTGCAGATCCCGTACGACGACTTTTACGCCGACAAGCGCATCGCCGTCGTGCCGATGGGGTTCTGCTTTCCCGGCACCGGCGCGAATGGCGACCTGCCTCCGCGCCGCGAATGCGCGCCGCGCTGGCATCGTCCGCTGCTGACGGCCATGCCCGACGTGAAGCTCGCCCTTCTGGTGGGCGCCTACGCCCAGCGTTATTACCTCGCCGTGCCGCGCGACTGGTCGCTCAGCGACGTGGTGCGCAACGGGCCCGTGCACGACGCCCAGCGCCGCGTGCTGTTTCCGCTGCCGCATCCGAGCCCGCGCAATCTCGCCTGGTTCAAACACAACCCGTGGTTTGACGCGCACATCGTGCCCGCGCTGCGGGCCGCGCTGGCCAACGCATTCGCGTGATACGCCTGCGCTGATGCATGGCGCCCGCGTGGAACCGATACAATCGAAATCTCTACCGATTTCGTGTTCCCGCCTCGCATGTCCGCCAACGATGCTCCCGCCGTCAAACCGTCTCTGCTGACGCTCGATGCGGCACTGTCGCAACTGCTTGCTGCTGCGCGCCCTCTGCATGACATCGAAACCGTGCCGACGCTGCACGCCAATGGCCGCATCCTCGCGCAACCGGTGCACAGCAGCCTGAACGTGCCGCCGGCCGACAACACGTCGATGGACGGCTACGCGGTGCGCACGGCGGACATTGGCGCACCGGGCACGCGGCTGACGGTGGCGCAGCGCATTCCTGCCGGCCACGTCGGCCAGCCGCTGAATGCCGGCGAGGCCGCACGCATCTTTACCGGCGCGCTGATTCCGCCGGGCGCCGATGCGGTGGTCATGCAGGAGCAATGCAAGGCCGAGCCGGACACCGGCACCGTCGTCATCGAACATGTGCCGGAGTCGGGCGAGTGGATCCGCCGTGCCGGCGAGGACATTGCCGCGGGTGCGGAGATCCTGCCGCGTGGCACGCGCCTTGGCGCGCAGCAACTGGGGCTGGCGGCGTCTGTGGGCTGCGCCCATCTGCAGGTTGTGCGCCGCCCGCGCGTGGCCGTCTTCTTTACCGGCGACGAGCTCGCCATGCCGGGCGAACCGCTCAAGCCCGGCGCCATCTACAACTCCAACCGCTTCACGCTGCGTGCGCTGCTCGAAAACCTGGGCTGCGAGATCACCGATTTCGGCATCGTGCCCGATACGCTGCAAGCCACGCGCGAGACGTTGCGCGAAGCTGCCGAGGCGCACGACCTGATCATCACGTCGGGCGGCGTGTCCGTCGGCGAGGAAGACCACATCAAGCCCGCCGTGGAAGCCGAAGGGCGCCTGAACCTGTGGCAGATCGCCATCAAGCCGGGCAAGCCGCTCGCCTTTGGCGAGGTGCGTCGGCCGGAAGGCATGGTGGGCGGCCCGACGGCGTTCTTCATTGGCTTGCCGGGCAATCCGGTGTCGAGCTTCGTCACCTTCCTGCTGTTCGTGCGGCCGTTCATCCTGCGCCTGCAGGGCGTGCAGGACGTGGCGCCCAAGCGCATCCCGATGCGCGCCGACTTTGCCTTGCCCAAGGGCGATCGCCGCAACGAGTTCCTGCGCGCACGCATCAATGCCAACGGCGGGCTGGACCTGTTCCCGAACCAGAGCTCGGGCGTGCTGACCTCCACCGTGTGGGGCGATGGCCTGATCGACAACCCGCCCAACCAGCCGATCGCGCAGGGCGATGTCGTCAGCTTCCTGCCGTTCGCGGGGCTGGTGTAAGGAGTGAAGGAGCGATGAGCATGCAGATCGAACTCCGCTTCTTTGCCAGTGTGCGAGAGCAGCTGGGGCTCTCGCAGCAGACGGCCACCGTGCCGGACACCGTGCGCACGGTCGGCGATGTGCGCCGCTGGCTGGCGCAGCGTGGTCCCGTGTGGGGTGAAGCACTGGCCGAGGGCCGCGCGCTGCGCATGGCGGTGGACCACCAGATCGTGTCCGCCGATACGGCCGTGCACGATGGCTGCGAAGTCGCATTCTTTCCGCCAGTCACGGGCGGCTGAGCCGGGGATCGACATGACCGTCCGCGTACAAGAAGCCGACTTCGACCTTGGCGCTGAAATCGCAGCCCTGCGTGCCGGCCGTCCGAGCATCGGCGCGGTGGCGAGCTTCATCGGCACCGTGCGCGACGTCAACGATGGCAGCGGCGTGTCCGAGTTGGAGCTGGAGCACTATCCCGGCATGACCGAGAAGGCGCTCGCCAACATCGTCGATGCGGCAATGCAGCGCTGGGACCTGATCGACGCGCTCGTCATCCACCGCGTCGGCAAGCTCAAGCCCGAAGACCAGATCGTGCTGGTGGCGGTGGCATCGAAGCACCGCGGCGAAGCCTTCGCGGCGTGCGAATTCATCATGGATTACCTCAAGAGCGAGGCGCCGTTCTGGAAGAGGGAGCAGACACCCGAAGGCGCGCGCTGGGTGGACGCCCGCGTGACCGACGACAAGGCGCTCGCCCGCTGGGGCATCACCACGAACAACGCTGCCGGCAGCCCGGAGGCCCCCGCGCAGCCGAACGATGACGAATAACAAGGAGCAACCGCATGAGCGGGATGGGGTTTGTGGCCGTCGGGGTGGGGGCTGCGCTGGGGGCGTGGCTGCGCTGGCTGTTTGCCGTGCTGTGGAATGCGATCAATCCGGCGCTGCCGTATGGCACGTTGGCCGCCAATCTGCTCGGCGGCTACCTGATCGGCGTGGCGGTCGGCTTCTTTGATACACATGCCGGGCTGCCGCCGGAATGGCGTTTGCTGGCTGTGACGGGCTTCCTTGGTGGGCTGACGACGTTCTCGACCTTTTCGAGCGAGGTGGTCGCCAATATCCTGGCCGGCGACTACGTGGTTGGCGCGCTGCACGTGGCAGTGCATCTGAGCGGTTCTCTGTTCCTCACGCTGCTCGGTCTCTGGACGGTGCGTACGTTCAGTTGATGGCAGGCCGCCCGTTGGGCTTACGGGTTTTTTGTCCTTGCGCATGATACGTACGGTTCACATACTGGTAGCGCCCGCGGCGGCGTAGGACGGGCAGTCCCGGAGGCTGCCGCGGGGTGTCTTGTGTTGTTCCATCCATAACGAGAAGGAGACGCAATGAAACCAACCCGAACCGCGCGCCTGCGACGGCACGTCTCGGCCGGCAACCTCGTCACGGCCACCGCGATGCTGCTGGCCGGCTGCGGCGTGCTGAGTGCCTGCGGCGGCGGCAACGACGGCAACAACGTGCCGGGCAACACCAAGCCGGCCTTCGTCGGTAAGGTGACCATCACGCATTACGACGGCACCTCCGATGACCTGCTGACCGCGGGCCTGGGCGCCAATGGGCTGGCGTCGGCCACCGCGCCCGCCGTTGCCAATGCAACATCGCCCACGGCAGCCGAGCTGCGCCGTCTCGCGATCTGGGCCAACTACCGCGCGCTGGTCGACACCGCGGCCAAGGGCGGCTACGGCACGCTGTACGGCCCGAGTGTCGACGTCAACGGCAACCCGACCGGCGGCTCCGGCATGATCGCCGGCACCGAATACGTGGCGTACTCCGATGACGGCACCGGGCAGCAGAACGTCGTGCTGCTTGTGCAGATTCCGGACAGCTTCGACGTCAACAACCCCTGCATCATCACCGCCACCTCGTCGGGCTCGCGCGGCGTCTACGGTGCGATTTCGACCGGCGAATGGGGGCTCAAGCGCAAGTGCGCCGTCGCCTACACCGACAAGGGCACCGGCGCCGGCCCGCATGACCTTGCCACCGATACCGTCGCCCTGCAGGACGGCACGCGCACCACGCGCAACGCCGCCGGCACCAATGCGCACTTTGCCGCGCCGCTCACGAGCAGCCAGCTCGCGGCCTTCAATGCGGCCACGCCGAACCGGCTGGCGTTCAAGCACGCGCATTCGCAGCGCAACCCGGAGAAAGACTGGGGCCAGTTCACGCTGCAAGCCGTGCAGTTCGCGTTCTGGGCCATCAACGACAAGATCACGCCGACCAATGGCGTGCTCGTCGGCAGCGCGCTACCGGTACGGCCCGACAACACCATCGTCATCGCGTCGAGCATCTCCAACGGGGGCGGGGCCGCGATTGCGGCGGCCGAGCAGGACACCGGCGGCTGGATCGACGGTGTGGCCGTCGGCGAGCCGGGCCTGAACCTGCCGCCCAACACCGGCGTGCAGGTGGTGCGCGGCGGCGCAACCTTGCCGACCACGGGCAAACCGCTCTTCGACTACGTGAGCTATGCCAACGTCTTCCGCTTGTGCGCAGCCTCGTCCGCGAGCGTGGGGGCGGCGCCGGCACAGGCCTTCTTTACGAGCCTGACGACGTTCCCGGCCGGCGTGCAGGCCAACCGTTGCGCCGCGCTCAAGGCGGCGGGATTGCTGACGGCGGCCACGCCTGCCGCCCAGGCCGACGAAGCCCTGCAGAAGATGCGCGCCTACGGCTGGGAGCCCGAGTCTGACCTCGTGCACGCATCGATGTCGTTCTACGAGATCGATCCGTCCGTGGCGACGACCTTCGGCAATGCGCTCTCGCGCGCAAGCGTGGCCGACAACCTGTGTGGCTTCAGCTTTGCCGCCACGGATGCCGCGTTCCACCCGACCGCCGTGAACGCCACATCGCTGGCGCAGATGGCGGCGCTGGGCAACGGCATTCCGCCCACCTCCGGCGTGCAGCTCGTCAACAACAACGCGCAGGGCGGTCCCATGCGCAGCAACCAGTCCATCGATTCCAGCGGCACGCAGGCGGCCAACCTCGATGGCGCGCTGTGCCTGCGCAATCTGCTGACCGGCAGCGACGCGGCGTCGCAATCGCTGCAGACCGGCATCAGCCAGACGCTGCGCACCGGCAACCTGCAGGGCAAGCCTGCGTTGATCGTGCAGGGCCGCAACGATGCGCTGCTGCCCGTCAACCACGGCGCGCGGCCGTATCTGGGCCTCAATGCCAAGGTGGAAGGCGGCTCCAGCAAGCTGTCGTACATCGAGGTGATGAACGCGCAGCATTTCGACGGCTTCATCGACCTCGTCCCGGGTTACGACTCGCTGTTCGTGCCGCTGGTGCTGTACGAGCAGCGCGCGCTGGACGCGATGTATGCGTACCTGAAGAACGGCACGCCGCTGCCGCCTTCCCAGGTGGTGCGCACCACGCCGCGCGGCGGCACGCCCGGTGCTGCGCCGGCCATCAGCGCGACGAACGTGCCGAACTTCACCAACACGCCAGCCGCGGGCGACCGCATTTCGGTGAACGTGTCGGGCGGGGTGGTGACGGTGTCGGTGCCGAACTGATGCCGTAGCCGGGACGGCTTTGAGGCACTTCGGGCGGCGGCGCGTCGGCAGGCGTGCCGCCGCTTGTTCTTGCGCAAAAACTGCATGAAAACCGGCGCTTCTGTGCTTGAAATGGCACCGAAGCTCCCTATCTTTCGGGTCAGTGAAACATTTTCCGCAAGGGGTTTTTTAATGCGTTTGGACAAACTGACCACCCGCTTCCAGGAAGCGCTGGCGGACGCGCAGAGCCTGGCGCTGGGCAACGACAATCCGTACATCGAACCGGTCCACCTGCTGCTGGCCATGCTGCGCCAGCCGGATGGGGCGACCAACAACCTGCTCGCTCGGGCGGGCGTCAACACGAGCGCGCTCGACACGGCGCTGGACCGCGCCATCAAGCACCTGCCGCAGGTGCAGGGCGGTGAGCAAGTCCAGGTCGGCCGAGACCTCGGCAGCCTGCTGCAGCAGACCGAGAAGGAAGGCATCAAGCGCGGCGACCAGTTCATCGCCAGCGAGCTGTTCCTGCTGGCCGTGGCTGACGACAAGGGCGAGGCCGGCCGCATTGCGCGCGAACACGGCCTCTCGCGCAAGCCGCTCGAAGCCGCCATCGACGCCGTGCGCGGCGGCCAGACCGTCGGCAGCGCCGAGGCCGAGAGCCAGCGTGAAGCGCTCAAGAAGTACACCATCGACCTCACCGAGCGTGCACGCATCGGCAAGCTCGACCCCGTCATCGGCCGCGATGACGAGATCCGCCGTGCCATCCAGATCCTGCAGCGCCGCACCAAGAACAACCCGGTGCTGATCGGCGAGCCGGGCGTCGGCAAGACGGCCATCGTCGAAGGCCTGGCGCAGCGCATCGTCAACGGCGAAGTGCCCGAGAGCCTGAAGAACAAGCGTGTGCTGGTGCTCGACATGGCGGGCCTGCTGGCCGGCGCCAAGTACCGCGGCGAGTTCGAAGAGCGCCTGAAGGCCGTGCTGAACGACATCGCCAAGGAAGAGGGCCAGACCATCCTCTTCATTGACGAGATCCACACCATGGTGGGCGCGGGCAAGGCCGAGGGCGCGATGGACGCCGGCAACATGCTCAAGCCGGCGCTGGCACGTGGCGAGCTGCATTGCATCGGCGCGACCACGCTGGACGAATACCGCAAGTACATCGAGAAGGATGCTGCGCTGGAGCGCCGCTTCCAGAAGGTGCTCGTTGATGAGCCCAGCGTGGAGGCGACCATCGCCATCCTGCGTGGTCTGCAGGAGAAGTACGAACTGCACCATGGCGTGGAGATCACCGACCCGGCGATCGTGGCCGCGGCTGAACTCAGCCACCGCTACATCACCGACCGCTTCCTGCCGGACAAGGCCATCGACCTGATCGACGAGGCTGCGGCGCGCATCAAGATGGAAATCGACTCGAAGCCGGAGGCGATGGACAAGCTCGACCGCCGCCTGATCCAGCTCAAGATCGAGCGCGAGGCGGTGAAGAAGGAAACCGACGAAGCCTCGCAGAAGCGCCTGGAGCTGATCGAGCAGGAGATCGAACGCCTGCAGAAGGAATACGCCGATCTGGACGAAATCTGGAAGGCCGAGAAAGGCGCCGCGCAAGGTGCGGCCGCGCTCAAGGAGGAGATCGACAAGATCAAGCTGGAGATCACCAAGCTGCAGCGCGAAGGCAAGCTCGACAAGGTAGCCGAACTGCAATACGGCAAGCTGCCCGAGCTGGAAGGTAAGCTGAAGGCCGCGACCGCCGCCGAGTCGGCCAGCCAGAAGCAGCCGAACAAGCTGCTGCGCACGCAGGTGGGTGCCGAAGAGATTGCCGAAGTCGTCAGCCGCGCCACGGGCATCCCCGTGTCGAAGATGATGACCGGCGAGCGCGAGAAGCTGCTGAAGATGGAAGACCGCCTGCACGAGCGCGTGGTCGGCCAGGACGAGGCCGTGCGCCTGGTGGCGGATGCCATCCGCCGCTCACGCGCCGGCATCGCGGACGAGAACAAGCCCTACGGCTCGTTCCTGTTCCTCGGCCCCACGGGTGTCGGCAAGACCGAGCTGTGCAAGGCGCTGGCCAGTTTCCTGTTCGATTCGGAAGACCACCTCATCCGCATCGACATGAGCGAGTTCATGGAGAAGCATTCCGTGAGCCGCCTGATCGGCGCGCCGCCGGGCTATGTCGGCTACGAGGAAGGCGGTTACCTGACCGAAGCCGTGCGCCGCAAGCCGTACAGCGTGGTGCTGCTCGATGAAGTGGAGAAGGCGCACCCGGACGTCTTCAACGTGCTGCTGCAGGTGCTGGACGATGGCCGTCTGACCGACGGCCAGGGCCGCACGGTCGACTTCAAGAACACGGTGATCGTGATGACGTCGAACCTCGGCTCGCAGCTCATCCAGCAGATGGCGACCGAACCCGCGGATGTGATCAAGGGTGCCGTGTGGCAGGAAGTGAAGACGCATTTCCGGCCCGAATTCCTGAACCGGATCGACGAGGTGGTGGTGTTCCACGCACTGGACCAACGCAACATCGAATCGATCGCGCGGATCCAGCTCAAGCGCCTGGCGGCACGTCTCGCGCAGATGGACCTGACGCTGGAGATCAGCGACGAAGCGGTGGCCAAGCTCGCTTCAGCGGGTTACGACCCGGTGTTTGGGGCACGGCCGTTGAAGCGGGCGATCCAGCAGCAGCTTGAGAATCCGGTGGCACGGATGATCCTGGAGGGCAAGTTCGCGCCCAAGGATGTGGTGCCGGTGGATTATCGGGATGGTCAGTTTACGTTTGAGAGGGTTGTGCACTGAGGCTGTGGTTTGGTGCGTTGAAAAGCCGCTCCGGAGGGTTCTGGAGCGGCTTTTTTTGTTGGTGGTGCATCCCTTGTTTCACCCCCCTGCCGGGGGCGAAACAAGGGATGCACCACAAACACCCCCCACGCACAGACCGCCCCCCTCCGCGCAGCCCCCACCTCCACCTTATGCAAAAAACGATGAACATTCCCTGAAACCATTCGTTCCCCGTACAAGACCCGCTCGGTAGTCTTGCTCCTATTCCAAATCCATCAGAGATCAGAAACGGAGCTGCAAGATGATTCGCAAGTTTGTCTTCAACACCATCGCGGCTGCCATCGTGGCGGGGGGAACCGTGGGTGCGCATGCGGCAACGACACTGCTGAACGTGTCGTACGACCCGACGCGCGAGCTGTACAAGGAAATCAACACCGAATTCGCCAAGAAGTGGAAGGCCGAAACGGGTGAGGACATCACCCTGCGCGCTTCGCATGGCGGTTCGGGCAAGCAGGCCCGCTCCGTGATCGACGGGCTGGAGGCCGATGTGGTGACGCTGGCGCTCGGCTACGACATCGACGCGATCGCCGAGAAGGGGCTGACCGGCAAGGACTGGCAGAAGCGCCTGCCGCACAACGCCTCGCCGTACACGTCGACCATCGTCTTCCTGGTGCGCAAGGGCAACCCGAAGGGCATCAAGGACTGGAATGACCTGGTCAAGCCGGGCATCGCCGTCATCACGCCGAACCCGAAGACCTCCGGCGGTGCACGCTGGAATTACCTGGCCGCCTGGGCCTATGCGCTGAAGCAGCCGGGCGGTTCGGACGCCACCGCCAAGGATTTCGTGCAGAAGCTCTACAAGAACGTGCCGGTGCTCGATTCGGGCGCGCGCGGTGCGACCACCACCTTTACCGAGCGCGGTATCGGCGACGTGCTGATCGCGTGGGAAGACGAGGCGCTGCTGGCGGCACGCGTGGAAGGCAAGGACAAGTTTGACGTGGTGGTGCCGTCGATTTCCATCCTGGCCGAGCCGCCGGTGGCGGTGGTGGACAAGGTGGCCGACAAGAAGGGCACGCGCAAGGCCGCGGAGGCGTATCTCAAGTTCCTGTACACGCCGCAAGGGCAGGAGATCGGTGCGAAGAATTTCTATCGCCCGACCGACCCGGCCGTGGCGAAGAAGCACGAGAGCGAATTCCCGAAGGTGAAGCTTGTGACCATCGACGACACGTTCGGCGGCTGGCAGAAGGCGCAGAAGACGCACTTTGCCGACGGCGGGCAGTTTGACCAGCTCTACCAACCGGGCAAGTAAGGCCCACATGACGTAACGACATCGGGTGATCCGCATCATGCAAATCCTGACGATTTCCGGCAGCCCTTCGGCGCAATCGCGATCTGCGCGCCTGCTGGGCCACGTGCGTGCGCAGCTCGAACGCGCCGGCGAGCAGGCGGACCACCTGGACCTGCGCAGCCTTCCGGCCGACGCGCTGCTCGGCGCGCAGGTGTCGGACCCCGCCATCGCCGATGCGGTGGCGCGGGTGGAAGCGGCGGGCGTGGTGATTCTCGCCACGCCGGTCTACAAGGCGGCCTACAGCGGGCTGCTCAAGACATTTCTCGATCTGCTGCCGCAGAGCGGGCTGCGCGACAAGGTCGTGCTGCCGATTGCCACCGGCGGCAGCCTTGCCCATACGCTGGCGATCGACTACGCGCTGCGCCCCGTACTGACGGCGCTGGCGGCGCGCTCGATCCTGCCGGGCATCTTTGCAGTCGACTCGCAGATCGTCGTGGCAGATGACGGCGTGAGCGTCGACCCGGCGCTGCAGCAGCGCCTGGATGACGGCGTGGAGCGCGTGCATCAGGCACTGGCGCTGGCACGGCATCCGGCCGTGGCGCAGGTCATCGTTTCGAGCCGCAGCGCGGTGCGTGCCACGTTCCAGGCCGCCGACGAAGAACGAATGCGATGTCTGGCGTGATGCGCTGATCGCGCACGCCTGTTCCTGAGTTTCCCGTTGTTGTCATGCCCGCGCAGCGCCTGCGCGCGGATCGTGCCGCCCCAACATTTCGCATCGACCGAACTTGCCATGAAGAACCACTCACAACTGCGCAGGACCTTGACCCGCGCTTCCCTGACGCTCGCAGCGCTGCTCGCCACGCTCGGTGCACCGGCCGTGTCTGCCAACAGCGATGCCCCGCCGCCAACCGCTGCCAAGCAACTGCGCATCGGCTATCAGAAGTACGGCACGCTGACGGTGCTCAAGGCACGCGGCACGCTGGAAAAGCGCCTTGCCGCGCAGGGCATCGAAGTGAAGTGGACCGAGTTTCCCGCGGGCCCGCAGCTGCTGGAAGGCCTGAACGTGGGCGCCATCGATTTCGGCACCACGGGTGAAGCGCCGCCGATCTTCGCGCTGGCTGCCGGCGCGAATCTCGTCTATGTCGGCAACCAGCCACCTGCGCCCACCGGCGAGGCGATCATCGTGCCGAAGAACTCGCCGCTCAAGAGCGTGGCTGATCTGAAAGGCAAGCGCGTCGCCTTCAACAAGGGTTCGAACGTGCATTACCTGCTGGTGAAGCTGTTGGAAAAGGCCAACGTGCCGTACAGCGATATCCAGCCCGTGTACCTCACGCCCGCCGATGCGCGCGCTGCCTTCGAGCGCGGCGCCGTCGACGCCTGGGTGATCTGGGATCCGTTCTTTGCCGCGGCTGAACAGCAGCTGGGCGCGCGCGTGCTGGCCGACGGCACGGGCGTGGTCAACAACTCGCAGTACTTCCTGGCATCGAAGGGCTATGCGGGCGCGCGGCCCGATGTGCTGAACATCGTGCTGGATGAACTGAAGAAGACCGACACCTGGGCCGCGGCCAACCCGAAGGAGGTGACGACCATTCTGGGCCCGCAGCTTGGCCTGGAGCCGGCGGTGGTGGCGCGTTCGGTGTCGCGCATTGCGTACGGCATCCAGCCGGTCGGCGCCGAGGCGCTGGCCGACCAGCAGCGCATTGCCGATACGTTCCACACGCTCAAGCTGATTCCGCGTCAGGTGAAGGTGGCCGATTCCGCCTGGAAGCCGGTCGCGCCGGCCGCCACGCAACAAGCCGCTCGCTGACTGCCATGACCATCGATATCCAACGTCGTCGTCTGCTGGGCGCTTCCGTGGCCGGTGCGTCGCTGGCAACGCTGGCGCCGGTGTCGCAGGCGGCCAACGCTGCGGGCGTGCCGGCCAACCTGCCGAAGATCACCCCGCCTGCGCAACTGCGCATCGGTTTCCAGAAGAGCGCGGTCAACCTCGTCATCGTCAAGGAAAGCCGCGCGCTGGAGCAGCGTTTTCCCGAATCGAAGGTGAGCTGGCTGGAGTTTCCGGCCGGGCCGCAGCAGCTGGAGGCGCTGTCCGCAGGCAGCCTTGACCTGGCCTTCACTGGCGATACCCCGCCGGTGTTTGCACAGGCCGCCGGCAAGGACTTGCGCTACGTGGGCGTGGAGCCGCCCAAGCCGGACAGCTCGGCGATTCTGGTGCCGCAGGCCTCGCCACTGAAGACGCTGGCCGATCTGAAGGGCAAGCGCGTGGCGTTTCAGAAAGGATCGAGCTCGCACTTCCTGATCGTGCGCGCCCTGCAGAAAGCGGGGCTCGGCTTTGCCGATATCCAGCCCGTGTACCTGACGCCCGCCGACGCGCGCGCCGCCTTCGAGCGTGGCGCCGTGGACGCCTGGGGCATCTGGGACCCTTACTACGCCGCCACGGAGCTGGCCATCAAGCCGCGCGTGCTGGCGACGGGGCGCACGCTGTCGTCCAACAACTCGTTCTATTTCGCGCCGCGCGCCTTTACCGAGCAGCACGGCGACACCATCGCCGCGATCTTTGCCGAACTCTCGCGCGCAGACCGGCTCGTGCAGGAGAACCGCAAGGAAGCCGCGCAGCGCATTGCCGATTTCTCGGGCCTGTCGCTCGCGACGGTGCATCTGTTCCTGTCGCGGCGGCCGCAGTCTCCGGTGCGGCCCGTCACGCCCGAGGCCATTGCCGAGCAGCAGCGCGTGGCCGATGCGTTCCACGGACTGGGGCTGATTCCGCGCGCGGTCAAGCCGATCGAGCTGGTCTGGCATCCCAGCCCGGCGCAGCTGGCGATTGCCCGCGCGTGAGGGGCCGGCCCAGAACGGCGAGAACAACACCATCCAAGGAGCTGTCATGCAAGTCTTCTGGTTCATCCCGACCCACGGCGACAGCCGTTACCTCGGCACGGCCGAGGGCGCACGCCAGGTCGATCACACTTATCTGCAGCAGGTGGCCGTGGCCGCCGATACGCTCGGCTACGAGGGCGTGCTGATCCCGACGGGGCGTTCGTGCGAAGACCCGTGGATCGTTGCAGCGAGCCTGATTCCCGTGACGAAGCGCCTGCGCTTCCTGGTGGCGGTGCGCCCGGGCCTGATGGCGCCGACCCTTGCTGCGCGCATGGCGGCGACGTATGACCGCCTGTCGAACGGCCGCCTGCTGGTGAACCTCGTCACCGGTGGCGATCCGGCCGAGCTGGCCGGCGATGGCCTGTTCCTGGACCACGCGCAGCGCTACGAGGCATCGGAAGAGTTCATCCGCATCTGGCGTGAAACCCTGGCCGCGAGCCACGAAGGCGCCGCGCTCGATTACAGCGGCAAGCACCTCAGCGTGAAGGGCGCGAAGGTGTTGTACCCGCCGGTGCAGAAGCCGTATCCGCCGGTGTATTTCGGCGGTTCGTCGGAGGCGGCGCATGAGCTCGCCGCCGAGCAGGTCGACACGTACCTGACCTGGGGAGAACCGCCTGCGGCCGTGGCCGACAAGCTGGCCGACGTGCGCAAGCGCGCCGCCAGGCATGGCCGCACGGTCAAGTTCGGCATCCGCCTGCACGTGATCGTGCGTGAGACGGAAGACGAGGCATGGGCGGCCGCCGACAAGCTCATCAGCAAGCTCGACGACGACACCGTCGCCCGCGCGCAGGAGGCCTTCCGCAAGATGGATTCGGCCGGCCAGCAACGCATGGCCGCCCTGCATGCCAACGGCGTCAAGCGCACGCGTGCCGATCTCGAGATCAGCCCGAACCTGTGGGCCGGGGTGGGGCTGGTGCGCGGCGGTGCCGGCACGGCCCTGGTGGGCGACCCGCAGACCGTGGCCGCCCGCATGCAGGAATACGCCGAGCTGGGCATCGATACGTTCATCCTCTCCGGCTATCCGCACCTCGAAGAGGCGTACCGCTTTGCCGAACTGGTGTTCCCGCTGCTGCCGCGCTCGGTGCGCGACAAGCTGCCGGGCAACGTGCTCAACGGCCCATTTGGCGAGGTGATCGCCACCGGCATCGTGCCCAAAGTGGCCGCAAGCTGAAGGAGCACGCCATGGCTTCCGAATCGAAACGCACAGCCAGCACGTTCCTGCGCGCGGCACGCCAACGCATTGCCCCCTGGATCGTGCCGATCGTCTTGCTGGTGCTGTGGCAGGCGTCTGCGCAATGGGGCTGGCTGTCGAACCGCATCCTGCCGGCGCCGCTGGACGTGGCCAAGTCCGCCATCGCACTGGCGCGCTCGGGCGAGCTGTGGACGCACGTGGCGGTCAGCACGTGGCGTGCGCTGGTGGGCTTTGCGATCGGCGGCTCGCTCGGGCTGGTGCTGGGGCTGCTCACGGGCACCTTCCGCACGGCCGAGACGCTGCTCGATACGACGTTCCAGATGGTGCGCAACATCCCGGTGCTGGCGCTCATTCCGCTGGTCATCCTGTGGTTCGGCATCGATGAGTCGGCCAAGCTGTTCCTTGTGTCGCTGGGCGTGTTCTTCCCGATCTACCTGAACACGTACCACGGCATCCGCTCGGTCGATCCGGCGCTGGTGGAGATGGCGCGCAGCTACGGCCTGTCGCGTGCGCAGCTGTATCGCGAGGTGATCCTGCCCGGCGCGCTGCCGCAGATCCTGGTTGGCGTGCGCTTCTCGCTGGGGCTGATGTGGGTGACGCTGATCGTTGCCGAGACCGTCTCGGCCCAGGCCGGCATCGGCTACATGACGATGAACGCGCGCGAGTTCCTGCAGACCGATGTGGTGCTGCTCGGCATCCTGCTGTATGCGCTGCTGGGCAAGGTGGCGGATTGGCTGTCGCGAGGGCTGGAGCGCTACTGGCTGCGCTGGCACCCCGGTTATCAGGCGGCCGCCTGAGCGCAATGGAGAAACCCATGCAAAGCAACGCTACCGAGCACGCCGCGCTGGCCGGCACCGCACTGCACATCGAGCACGTCGTCAAGCGCTACGGCGACCGTGAAGTCCTGCATGGCATCGACCTGGAGATCACGCCGGGCGAGTTTGTCGTCATCGTCGGGCGCAGCGGTTGCGGCAAGAGCACGCTGTTGCGGCTGATCGCGGGGCTGGAGGGCATCGACGGCGGCCACCTGCGCCGCGACGGCGAGGCCGAAGACGGCCTGCATGACGATGCGCGCGTGATGTTCCAGGACGCACGCCTGCTGCCGTGGAAGCGGGTGCTCGACAACGTGGCGCTGGGCCTGCCAAAAACGCAGCGCGCGCAGGCCGCCGAAGTGCTCGCGCAAGTCGGGCTGGCCGAGCGGGCAGGGGAGTGGCCCGCGCGCCTGTCCGGCGGCCAGCGCCAGCGTGTGGCGCTGGCCCGTGCCCTGGTGCATCGCCCACGCCTGTTGCTGCTCGACGAGCCGCTCGGCGCGCTCGATGCACTGACCCGCATCGACATGCAGAACCTGATCGAAGGCCTCTGGCAGCGCCTGGGCTTTACCGCCGTGCTCGTCACGCACGACGTGGCCGAAGCAGTGGCGCTGGCCGACCGCGTGGTGCTGATCGAAGACGGCCGCATCGCGCTGGACGAGCGCATCGACCTGCCGCGCCCGCGCCATCGCGGTTCGCCCGCGTTTGCGCGACTCGAGGAGGCCATTCTCAACCGCGTGATGCAGCGCAAGGTCGATCCGAATGAAGTGACCGATGTGCGCGCGCGCACGGGGTGGGCATCACCCTTTGACGTCGCGGCCACGGCGGTGCGCTGGGCCGTGTAAGCCGGCGCAAGCCGTTCTCCCGAGAACATTCGTCGGCATCCGATTGAACAACACGCTGTTGTCATCTACTACGAAGGAACATCATGACCATTCAAGCGATTAACGTACGCAACCAGTTTCGCGGCCAGATCAAGGAGATCATCCGGGGCGACGTGCTCTCGGAGATCGACGTGGAGACGGCGGCCGGCATCGTGACCTCGGTCATCACCACGCGCTCGGTCGACAACCTCGGGCTGAAGATCGGCAGTGAAGTGGTTGCGCTGGTGAAGGCGACTGAAGTTTCGATCGCCAAGCTGTAAGCGCCATCCGCCCTTGGAGGAGGGGTGACTTTCCTTGGGAGCCCCCATCTCGATGAGTCTCATGCACACCACCGCACTCGCACAGTTTCTCGGCACGCTGCCGAACGCGCCAACGCCGGATCGCCAGTTGTGGCGCGACGCCAGCGGCCGCGTGCAGGGCCAGTTCTTCCACTGCGCGCTCACGAGCCTGTTTGAGCCCATCTGGCAGCTTGCCGCCGACGGCTCGCTCGCACCCGCCGGCCATGAAGCGCTGATGCGCACCTGGACGCGCGACGGCGATCTGGGCCTGAACCCGTGGAAGGTGTTCTCGCTGGCGTCGGACGACAGCACGCTGGTGGAACTCGACCGCTTGTGCCGGCTCGTGCATACGCTGAACTACTTTGCGCGCTCGGATGCGCGGCGGCTGGTGGTGAATATCCACGGCCGCTTGCTGGCCGCGGTGGCGGCCGACCACGGCAAGGCATTCCATCGTGCAGTGACGGCGCTGGGGTTGCGGCCCGAGCAGTTCGTCATCCAGGTGCCGTCCACCGCCAATGACGACCTGGGCCTGCTGCTGTTCGTGGTGGACAACTACCGGCGCAACGGCTTTGCCGTGGCCGTGCAGGCATCGGACCCGGCCGAGGCCGGCGCGTTGCTCGTACACGCCAGGCCCGCGTTCCTCAAGCTCGACGCGCGGCGTGACTGGAACGTCCGGCACCTGTTGTCGCTGGCCGAATCGGCGCACGAACTTGGCGTGACGCTGGCCCTGCGCCGCTGCGAACGTCCGGGCGACCTGCAGCTTGCCCGGGCAGCCGGCATCACGTACGTGCAGGGCACCATCCTGCCGGGCGCAGAACCTGAGCCCGAGGCCATCCCCACGCCGGCCGTCATCGCGCCGATGGCGCAGGCATCGCTGTTGCAACAGCAGCAGTGCGCCGGCTTTTCTCTGACGGACTGAGCCCCACTCCATGGCACGTAGCGCACCCTCAACCGCATCGAAGGCTTTGGACTGGCACTGGCCTGCCGACGCCGTCGTCCTGACCGTCCCTGGGCTGCATGGCAGCGGCCCGGGCCATTGGCAGACGCGCTGGGAGGCCCGCTTTCCGGACTGGCACCGTGTGGAACAGACGGACTGGTCGACGCCCGACCTGCCGCGCTGGTCTGCCCGCGTGGGTGAAACCGTGCGCACCGCCCTGGCTGGCCAAGCGCGCGCCCGCCGCGTGATCCTGGTGGCACACAGCTTTGGCTGCTTGGCGTCGCTGCATTGGGCAACCCGCGGAAAGGAGCCCAAGGACGCCGTGGCCGCTGTGTTGCTCGTCGCACCGGCCGATCCGGACAAGTTCGGCGTGCGCGACCTGCTGCCGCAGCGCGTGCTGCCGTTTCCCGCCGCGGTTATCGCCAGCCGCAACGACCCGTGGATGACGCAGGCCAGCGCCCTCGACTGGGCGGCCCGCTGGGGCGCCGAATTCATCGATGCGGGCGACGCCGGGCACATCAACGCCGATTCCAACCTCGGCGACTGGGACGCCGGTCTGACCCTGCTGGAGCGCCTCATTAGCCGCGCAAGTGCTGAAGGCACCACCCGAGATGGCGCCGACTGGCAAGCGCAATGGGATGTCTTGCCCAGCACCCCTTATATCTAAAACGATGATGCACATGCGCAAATATTCGTTTTCTTCATAAGGGCAGCTCGCCACAATCGGTGCATCTGCAATAGGTCGCAGGGTTTGCGGCCTTTTTCTTGGTTGCGCTGATGAGCCTGTCTTCTGCGTTTTCTCCTGCCCAGCGGCGAAAGCCCGCCAACGTCCTGCCTGGTTTCGGGCTGGCGCTGGGTTTTTCGCTGCTGTATCTCGCGCTGATCGTCCTGATCCCGCTGTCGGCCACCGTCCTCAAGACGTTCACCATGACGTGGGACGCGTTCTGGACCACCGTCACCGCGCCCCGCGTGGTGGCGTCGTACAAGCTGACGTTCGGCGCGTCGCTGATTGCGGCGGCAATCAACCTCGTGTTCGGGCTGATCGTGGCGTGGGTGCTGGTGCGCTATCGCTTTCCGGGCAAGCGGTTGATCGATGCGCTGGTCGACCTGCCGTTTGCGCTGCCGACTGCGGTGGCCGGCATTGCGCTCACCGCGTTGTACGCGCCGAATGGCTGGATCGGCTCGCGGCTGGAACCGCTGGGGCTGAAAGTCGCGTTCACGCCGCTGGGCATCGTGGTGGCGCTCACGTTCATCGGCCTGCCGTTTGTCGTGCGCACGGTGCAGCCGGTGCTCGAAGATCTGGAGTCCGAACTGGAGGAGGCGGCGGCCAGCCTGGGCGCCACGCGCTGGCAGACCTTCACTCGCGTGATCCTGCCGACCTTGCTGCCCGCATTGCTGACCGGTTTCGCGTTGGCCTTTGCGCGTGCGACCGGCGAATACGGCTCGGTCATCTTCATCGCCGGCAACATGCCGATGGTTTCCGAGATCACGCCGCTGATGATCTATTCCAAGCTGGAGCAATTCGATTACGCGGGGGCCACGGCCATTGCCGTCGTCATGCTCGGTATCTCGTTCACGCTGCTGCTGGTCATCAATCTGCTGCAAGCGTGGACGCGCCGCCGCGGCAATCGCAATGACGCCATCGAGCGTGCCCCCGAACCCCCGACCGCCAACGCGGCAGCTGGAGCCTGACATGGCCGGTACTGTTTCCCGTCAACTTGGTCAGGCGCCCGCTGGTGGCCGCCGAGGGGCCACCGCAGAATCCGCCTGGGTGCGTGCAACGCTGATCCTGGTTTCGTTCGTGTTCCTGGCGTTGTTCCTGTTCGTGCCGCTGGCGAGCGTGTTTGTCGAGGCGTTCAAGAAGGGCGTTGACGTGTATCTCGAGGCGTTGATCGAGCCCGATGCGCTTTCGGCGATCTACCTGACGCTGACCACCGCAGCGATTGCCGTGCCGCTGAACGTGGTGTTTGGCGTGGCGGCGGCATGGGCGATTGCCAAGTTCGAGTTTCGCGGCAAGAACCTGCTGCTGACGCTGATCGACCTGCCGTTTTCGGTATCGCCCGTCATTGCCGGCCTGATCTACGTGCTGCTGTTCGGCGCGCAGGGCTGGTTCGGGCCGTATCTCTCCGAGCACGATTTCAAGGTCATTTTTGCGGTGCCGGGCATTGTGCTGGCGACGGTGTTCGTCACGTTTCCGTTCGTGGCGCGCGAGCTGATTCCGCTCATGCAGGCGCAGGGCAGCGAAGAGGAAGAGGCCGCCATCGTGCTCGGCGCCTCGGGCTGGCAGACGTTCTTTCGCGTGACGCTGCCGAACATCAAGTGGGGCCTGCTGTACGGCGTGATCCTCTGCAACGCGCGGGCGATGGGCGAGTTTGGCGCGGTATCGGTGGTGTCGGGCCACATTCGTGGGCTGACCAACACGATGCCGCTGCACGTGGAAATTCTCTACAACGAATACAACTTTGCGGCCGCGTTTGCCGTGGCGTCGCTGCTGACATTGCTGGCGCTCGTCACGCTGGCGCTGAAGACGCTGGTCGAATGGCGCAGCCGTCGTGAGCTGGCTGATGCTGATGCCGGCGTGGGCGAAGGTCCGGGGCAGCGCGTGGCGCAACAGACATCCAATTCGAATTCGCACATTTCCGTGCAATCTCCGCTGGAAGGGAGCGCAGCATGAGCATCCAGGTTCAACACATCACCAAGCGCTTTGGCAACTTCGTTGCCCTCAACGATGTTTCGCTCGACTTCAAGCAGGGCGAACTGACTGCGCTGCTGGGCCCGTCGGGCTGCGGCAAGACCACGCTGCTGCGCATCATCGCGGGGTTGGAGCATGCCGATTCGGGCACGATTCACCTCAACGGCGAAGACGCATCGGACCAGCATGTGCGCGAGCGCCAGGTCGGCTTCGTGTTCCAGCATTACGCGCTGTTCAAGCACATGACGGTGTTCGAGAACGTGGCGTTCGGCCTGCGCGTGAAACCGCGCGCGCAGCGGCCAAGCGAAGCGCAGATCCGCGCCAAGGTGAAAGAGCTGCTGGAACTCGTGCAGCTGGATTGGCTGGCCGATCGTTACCCGCCGCAGCTGTCTGGCGGGCAGCGTCAGCGGATTGCCCTGGCGCGCGCGCTGGCGGTGGAGCCGCGCGTGCTGCTGCTCGACGAGCCCTTCGGCGCGCTCGATGCCAAGGTGCGCAAGGAGCTGCGCCGCTGGCTGCGTCGCCTGCACGACGATCTGCATGTCACGAGCCTGTTCGTTACGCACGACCAGGAAGAGGCGCTGGAAGTGGCCGACAACGTGGTGCTGATGAACCGCGGCCAGGTGGAGCAGGTCGGCAGCCCCGATGCGGTCTACAACACGCCGGCCACGCCGTTCGTCTACGGCTTCCTCGGCAACGTGAACCTGTTCCACGGCCGCCTGGAAGAGGGCGAGGGCGGCAGCGTGCTGCACGTGGGCGATTCGGCCATCGCCGTGCCGTCGGGCGGTGTGGATTCGTCCCGCGCCGATCAGGCGGTGGCCTTCGTGCGCCCGCATGAAATCGACCTCGAGCGCTATGCGCCGGGCGCGGAGGGCATTCCCGTGACGCTGCGCCGCGCGCTCACGCTGGGCGCCATCGCGCAGCTGGAGCTGGAGCGCGAAGACACCGACGACATCATCGAAGTCTCCCTGCCCATCGAGCGCTTCCGCGCCGAGGGCTTCCGTGAAGGCGAAACGCTGGTGGTGCGCCCGCGCGCGATCCGGGTGTTCGCGCAAGGCATTGCACGGCCCGTCGCGCAAGCCGCCGTGTAACACGACGCTCCGACGACAACCAATACGAGAGGACACGAGCCATGAACTTCCAGCAACTGCGTTCCATCCGCGAGGCGGTGCGCCGCCAGTTCAACCTGACCGAAGTCGCCAACGCGCTGTACACGTCGCAGCCGGGCGTGTCGCGGCAGATTCGCGAGCTGGAGGATGAGCTTGGCGTGGAGATTTTCGAGCGCTACGGCAAGCGCCTGACGGGCCTGACCGAACCGGGCCGCGAGATCGTCCGCATTGTCGAACGGCTGCTCCTCGAAGCCGAAAACCTGCGCCAGGCCGGCGAGGAGTTCTCCGGCCGACAATCCGGCCGCTTGACCGTGGCGACCACGCACACCCAGGCGCGCTATGCGCTGCCGAAGGTGGTGCAGTCGTTCCGCAAGGAATACCCGCACGTCACGCTGGCGCTGCAGGAGGCGTCGCCCTCGCACATCGTCGAGCTGCTGCTGACGGGGCAGGCCGATATCGGTATCGCCACCGAGGCCGTGGCGAACGAGCCGGGGCTGACGTCGTTCGAGGCGTACCGCTGGCGTCACGTGCTGGTGGTCAGCCCGGAGCATCCGCTGACGAAGAATCCGCTTCCGACGTTGGAAGACGTGGCGCAGTATCCGCTCATCACGTACGACGCGGGCTTCACGGGCCGACGCAACATCGACGCGGCATTTGCCGGCGCCGGCCTGCACCCCGAGATCGTGCTGACCGCCATGGACGCCGACGTGATCAAGACGTACGTGGCGCTGGACGTCGGCGTGGGCATCATCGCGTCGATGGCGTATGACGGGCGCAAGGACGACAACCTCGTCTGCATCGGGGCGGATCACCTGTTCGAGCCGAACACCACGCGTGTGGCGGTGCGCCGTGGCGCGTACCTGCGTGGCTACGCACATGACTTCATCGGGATGTTCGCGCCGCATCTGTCGCGCGAAACGGTGGCCGAAGCGGTGGCGTCTTCCGTGGTGACGCAGTCGGCGCGCGTGGAGGCGTTGGCCGCCTAGCCCCGCACGGCCGATCCGGCGCGGGATGGCGACCGTTCAGCCCCGCGATTGCGCGGTTCGTCGCACCGACGTGGTGCCTGCCCGGGCGCCATTCCTATACTGCGGACATCCTCGGTTGCCCCGGAGACCACCATGTCCGCCATCTCTTACCCGCAGCCCGCCGAATCCGATCAAGCCCTGTTGCGACGCGCCCGCCACCGCGCCGGCGCACGCATGGGGTTCCGCATCCACCTTCTGTCGTTTCTGGCCGTGAATGCGGTGCTGGCAGCGATGGCGCTGTCGCGCGGGCAATTCTGGTTTGTCTGGCCGCTGCTCGGCTGGGGGATGGGCCTGGCCGCGCATGGCCTGAGCCTGGCGTGGAGCATGGGCAACGGCTATCAGCGCCTGGTTGACCAGGAACTCGCCCGCTTGCGCGCGCAGGCGGGCCGCTGATGCGGGAAACCCCAAGCTTCAACGCCGAAGTGCCCTCCGGTAAGATCGCCGGCATGTTCGCCAATGTGTCGTTCCCTTCTCTTGCGGAGTGCCTGCGCCTCGTGCGGCGCTGGGTCATCCGCTATGCCGTCATCATCGTCATCAATACGCTGATCGCGGCCGTGCTGGCGTTCGGCATCCGGCCCGAGGAGTCGTTCTGGAAAAGCTTCGTGTTCAGCCAGGCGATCGGGCTGTCGATGTTCTCGCTGATCGGCATTCCGCGCCACGTGTTCTGGGGCGACGGCCCGCCCAACAAGAAGCTGTTTCCGTGGATCGTGGTGGGCGCCGTGGTGATCGGCGTGCCGCTGGGGCAGTGGATCGCGCGCACGATTCTGTGCCTGAACGGAAGCACCGCCGAGCCGTGGCGCGCCGACAGCCTGCGCATGAGCTTCATCATCGCGATGCTGGCGGCGCTGGGCGCAACGTATTACTACTGGTCGCGCGGCAAGCTCGCGGCCCTCGAGCGCCGGGCTGCGCTCGATGCGCTCGACCGCGAAGAGGCCGAGAAGCAGGTCGTGCGCGCGCAGCTGATGGCGCTGCAGGCCCAGATCGAGCCGCACTTCCTGTTCAACGTGCTGGCCCACGTGGATGCGCTCATTGCGAAAGACCCCGGCGGCGCGCGGCGTCTGCTGCAGCATCTGATCGGCTTCCTGCGGGCGTCGCTCTCGCATGCGCGCGCCGAGCAATGCACGCTGGCGCAGGAGTTTGCGCTGCTGCGTGCGTATCTCGATATCCAGGCGCTGCGCTTCGGCAATCGGCTGCGTTTCTCATTAGCGCTGGACGATGCCATCGCCAACATCGTCATTCCGCCCATGCTGATCCAGCCGCTCGTCGAGAACGCCGTCGTGCATGGCATCGAACCCGCGCGTGAAGGCGGCGAGATCGCGCTGTCGGCCCGCCGCGTGACCCGCGAAGAAGGCGAGCGCCTCGTGCTGGAGGTGCGCGATACCGGCGTCGGTTTCGGCAACGACGGCAGCAAGGGCTCGGGCCTGGGGCTCACCCACGTGCGCGAGCGCCTGTCGCGGCTGTTCGACGGCGATGCGCGCCTGACGATTACGGAGACCGTGCCGCACGGCGTGACGATCATCGTCGAGCTGCCGCTCGCGCGTGAAAGCGCCGACACGCCGGTGCACGCCGATGCGCCCGAATGGCGCTGCCGCTTTTCACAACCCTCGCGTTCGCCTGCCAACTCCGCGCTGTCTTCGCGCGCGTCTGCCGGAACCTGATCGATGCCCGCCTCCCCGCGTTTGCTCATTGCCGACGATGAACCCGCATTGGCCGATAGCCTGCTCGCGGAACTGACAGCCCTCTGGCCTGAAGCCACGTTGCTGCCCGCCGTGTACGACGGGCAGTCGGTGCTCGACGTGATCGACGATACGGCCGCGGGGCAGGGGCCGGACGTCGTCTTTCTGGATATCCGCATGCCGGGCCTGTCCGGCATTGACGTGGCGCGGGAGCTGTCGAAACGTGAGGTCCGTCCGCTCGTGGTGTTCGTCACGGCCTACGACCAGTTCGCGCTCGATGCGTTTGAGCAGGCGGCGGTCGACTACGTGCTCAAGCCCGTGCAGACGGAGCGCCTGGCCGAGACCGTCAAGCGCCTGAAGGCGCGCCTGGGCACACGCGCAGACAGTACGACGGCGGCCGACCCCGCGCAGACGCTCGCAGAACTCGTCGAGCGGCTGGCTGGGCTGCAGAGCGCCGCGCAGACGCGCGTTGCGCCGCAGGGGGGGTATCTGCGCTTCATCAAGGCGCTGGTCGGGCAGGAGGTGCGTTTCATCCCCGTGGAGGAGGTGCTGTACCTGGAAGCCACCGACAAGTACGTCAACGTCGTGGCCAGCAGCGGCGAATCGCTCATCCGCATGAGCCTGCGCGAATTGCTGACGCAGCTGGACCCGGAGCACTTCTGGCAGGTGCATCGCGGTACCGTGGTCAACGTGGCGCATGTGGCCAGCGCCGTGCACCTGTCGCTCGGCCGCCTCGGCCTGAAGATGCGCGGGCGCACCGAGACGCTGCCCGTGGCGCGCCAGTACGCGCACCTGTTCCGGCAGATGTAGCGAACGCGTGCGCGTGCGGGGTGCGTTCCGCTATGATCCGTTGTGTCGTCAACGAATCGAGAGCGAGACCACCCGCCATGCAGACCGCAGCACGCGCCGCGAGCCCCCTCATCGAACCGCGTCACGGCGGCCTGATCCTTGTCGATGCGCTGGTTGCGCATGGCGTCGACATCGCCTTTGGCGTGCCGGGCGAAAGCTACCTGCCGGTGCTCGAAGGGTTCTACCAGCGGCGCGACCGCGCACGCTTCATCGTCTGCCGGCAGGAAGGCGGCGCCGCCAACATGGCCGATGCGTACGGCAAGCTCACGGGCCGGCCCGGCATTGTCTTCTGCACGCGCGGCCCGGGCGCAACCAACGCCAGCATCGGTGTGCACACCGCGTTCCAGGATTCCACGCCGATGATCCTCTTCATCGGCCAGGTCGGCCGCGATTTTGTCGACCGTGAAGCATTCCAGGAAATCGACTACCGCCGCATGTTCGGCCAGATGGCCAAATGGGTCGCGCAGATCGACAGCGTGGAGCGCATTCCCGAATACGTCGCACGTGCATTCCAGACGGCCACCGCGGGCCGGCCGGGCCCCGTGGTCCTGGCGCTGCCCGAAGACATGCTCACGCACGTTGCCGCTGTGGCGGACGTACCGCCGATGCCCCGCGCGATGGCGTGGCCCGGCCCGCGCGACCTGGCGCAGCTGAAGACGCTGCTGCAGAGCGCCGAGCGCCCGATGCTGCTGCTGGGCGGCTCGGGCTGGACGCCGGCCGCTGCCGCCCGGATCCAGGTGTTTGCCGAGCGCTGGAATCTGCCTGCCGCCTGCGTGTTCCGCCGGCAAGACCTGTTCGACAACCGCCACCCGAATTACGCCGGCGATGTCGGCATCGCCATCAACCCGAAGCTGGCCGCGCGTGTGAAAGAGGCGGACGTGGTGCTCGCCATCGGACCGCGCCTGGGCGAGATGACCACGTCCGGCTATACGCTGTTCGATGTGCCGCGCCCGAAGCAGACGCTCATCCACGTGCATGCCGGCGCCGAAGAACTGGGGCGCGTCTATCAGGCGGAGCTGATGATCCATGCCTCAATGCCGGCGATGGCCGAGGCATTGGACGGCGTCTCGCCCGATGCCGCGCCCCGCTGGTCCGCGTGGAGGCAAGCCGCGCACGCCGACTACCTCGCCAACATCACGCCGCCGCCGTTCAGCGGCCACGGCATCGACATGGCCCGCGCCATGCAGTGGCTGCGTGAGCGCCTGCCGCACAACAGCATCCTGACGAACGGCGCGGGCAATTACGCGACGTGGCTGCATCGTTTCTATCAATACGGTGCGTTGGCCGCCGGTTCGCGCACGCAACTCGCGCCGACCAGCGGTGCGATGGGCTACGGCGCCCCGGCTGCGGTGGCGGCCAAGATCGTCTGCCCCGATACGCCCGTCATCTGCATGGCCGGTGACGGCTGCTTCCTGATGAACGGCCAGGAGCTGGCGACTGCCATGCAGTACAACGCGCCGGTGATCTTCATCGTGGTCAACAACGGCATGTACGGCACCATCCGCATGCACCAGGAGCGCGAATACCCCGAGCACGTGAGCGGCACCGAGTTGCGCAACCCGGACTTTGCCGCGCTGGCCCGCGCGTATGGCGCCGCAGGCCATACCGTGCGCACGCTCGAAGCGTTCCAGTCGGCCGTGGAGGCCGCGCTGGCCTCGCCGGTGGCCACGCTCATCGAGGTACAGACCGACCCGAACATCATCAGCCCGCGTGCGACCATCGATTCGCTGCGCGCCCAGTCACCAAGCCGCGCCCGCCCCTGAACCCGCATTCGCCAACGCCTTTCACATCCCATTTGCCATGACGATGATCCCAGTGACCGACCTGTGCGACCTGCACGAAGACAAGCTCATCTACGGAAGCCTGCGCGTGCTCACGCCGGTGTTCCGCAGCTTTGGCAAGCGCGCCGCGTTTGCGGGCCCTGCTTCCACGCTCAAGGTGTTTGAAGACAACGGCCTGGTGCGTGCCGCGCTTGAAGAGCAGGGGGCCGGTCGCGTGCTGGTGATCGACGGCGGCGGCTCGCTGCGCTGCGCGCTGGTGGGTGGCAACCTCGGCAAGCTGGCCGAGGAGAACGGCTGGGAAGGCATTCTCGTCAACGGCTGCGTGCGCGATACCCGCGAGCTGGCGGAGTGCAACGTCGGCATCCACGCCCTGGCCGTGCACCCGCGCAAGAGTATCAAGAAGAACGCTGGCCAGCGCGAGGTGGGCGTGCAGATGCCCGGCGCGTACATCCAGTCGGGCGAGTGGATCTATGCCGATGAAGACGGCGTGCTGGTTTCGCAGGACAAACTCGCATGAGCCAGCCAATGAACCTTCCGGCGTCCAACCCCGGCCTCATCCATGTCTTCGTCTACGGCACGTTGCGCGCCGGCGAGGCCAACGACCTGCGCGTGGCCGCCGCCGCACGCGGCATCCCCGAGCCTGAACTGCTGGGGTCCGCCAGCTTGCACGGCCGTCTGTACGATTTCGGCGCGTACCCCGGCCTGGTGCTCGACCCGACCGGCACCGCCGTGCGCGGCGATATCTATCGCATCGATGCCGCGCTCGTCCCCGTGCTGGACGAGATCGAAGAGGTCTACCCCGGCGGCGATGCGCTGTTTGTGCGCGAGAACCATGCGGTCGTGCTTGGAGGCAGCACCGTCGACTGCATCGTGTATCCGGTGAGCGCGCAGCATGTCGCTGGGCGGCCCGTCATTACAGGCGGGGATTGGGTGGCGCATCGGCTGGTCCGTGGGTGATCCCCCTCCTTGTGCCCAGGAAACGCCGCTGTTGCGGCGTTTTTTTGGGGGCGGCGATGCGTCGGGCGGAAGTCGAGGTGTTTCATAATGCGGAAAGTCGTTTTGGTCCGCAAAAATTGCGCGCCGCACAGCACCATCGCTGTCTTTCATGATAGGAAAAATCTTTCCGCATCCCGAAATATGGCACATAACTATATGAAAAATAAGGAATAAAAACTTTTACGCAAGACAAAGTTCTCCTTGTTGCGCTGCACCGGGCTTCCCTACACTCTTATATAAGACATATGACTTGAGCCACCCAGCGGCACCCCAAAAAGGCGCCGGCGGCTCTAGGCGACGAGTGAGAGTTACCCCAGTTTTTATTTGATGGATGCGATCAAAAAGGAGAGTGTGATGTCGCGCGAACTCGAAGTGCAAAAGCTGCAGAAGGAATGGGAAACCAACCCGCGTTGGAAGGGCATCAAGCGCGGCTACACCGCGGAAGACGTGGTGCGCCTGCGCGGCTCGCTGCAGATCGAGCACACGCTCGCCAAGCGTGGTGCCGAGAAGCTGTGGACGCTCATCAACAACGAGCCGTTCGTGAACGCCCTGGGCGCGCTGACGGGCAACCAGGCCATGCAGCAGGTCAAGGCGGGCCTGAAAGCGATCTACCTGTCGGGCTGGCAGGTGGCCGGTGATGCCAACAGCAACGGCGAGATGTATCCGGACCAGTCGCTGTACTCGGTGGATTCGGTGCCCAAGGTCGTCAAGAAGATCAACAACACGTTCCAGCGCGCCGATCAGATCCAGTGGTCGGAAGGCAAGGACGACATCGACTTCTTCGCGCCGATCGTGGCGGATGCGGAAGCCGGTTTCGGCGGCGTGCTGAACGCGTTCGAACTGATGAAGGCCATGATCGAAGCGGGCGCCGCTGGCGTGCACTTCGAAGACCAGCTGGCCGCTGTGAAGAAGTGCGGCCACATGGGCGGCAAGGTGCTGGTGCCCACGCGTGAAGCCGTGAGCAAGCTGGTGGCCGCACGCCTGGCCGCCGACGTGATGGGCGTGCCGACCGTGCTGATCGCCCGTACCGACGCGGAAGCCGCTGACCTGCTGACCACCGACGTGGATGACAACGACAAGCCGTTCTGCACCGGCGAGCGCACCGTCGAAGGCTTCTACCGCACGAAGCCGGGCCTGGAGCAGGCCATCTCGCGCGGCCTGGCCTATGCCGAATACGCCGACCTGGTGTGGTGCGAAACCGGCAAGCCGGATCTCGAGTACGCCAAGAAGTTTGCCGAGGCCATCCACGCCAGGTTCCCCGGCAAGATGCTGGCCTACAACTGCTCGCCGTCGTTCAACTGGAAGAAGAACCTGGACGACGCCACGATCGCCAAGTTCCAGAAGGAACTCGGTGCGATGGGCTACAAGTTCCAGTTCATCACGCTGGCCGGCTTCCACGCGCTGAACTACTCGATGTTCAACCTGGCCTACGGCTACGCCCGCAACCAGATGAGCGCCTTCGTCGAGCTGCAGGA
>NZ_LWRX01000177.1:0-633 GCF_001683835.1 Ralstonia sp. RL
CTGAAAGGCCAGCTGATCGGCGAAGCCGATGGCTGGATTTCCGCTGCCGTACACGCCCCGACCTCGGGCACCGTCGTCGCGGTTGCCATGCACGTGCAGCCCCACCCGTCGGGTCTCGACGCGCTATGCGTGGTCATCGAACCGGACGGCAAGGACGAGTGGATTGCCCGGGAACCGGTTGATTACCTTGCCCTGACGCCCGAACAGGTGCGCGAACGCCTGCAACAGGCGGGCGTCGTCGGCCTGGGCGGCGCCGTCTTCCCGACCCACGGCAAGCTGACCGCCTCGAAATCCGTGCCGATGGAAGAACTGGTGATCAATGGTGCCGAATGCGAGCCCTTCATCACCTGCGACGACATGCTGATGCGCGAACGCGCCGAGGAGGTCGTGCGGGGCATCGGCATCTTCCGCGACCTGCTGCAGCCGAAACGGGTGCTGATCGGCATCGAGGACAACAAGCCGGAAGCCGCCGCTGCCATGCGGGCTGCCGTACAGGCCGTCGGCGAGACCTTCGAAGTCATCCCGGTGCCGACCTTGTACCCGGCCGGTGGTGCCAAGCAACTGATCCGTGTGCTGACCGGCAAAGAAGTTCCGGCCGCCAAACGGTCCACCGATCTGGGCGTGCAATGCTTC
>NZ_LWRX01000120.1:0-73610 GCF_001683835.1 Ralstonia sp. RL
CGGTGCGGGCCGTTGCGCTGCGGCAGGCGCGGGGGAAGGTGGCTTCACCGGCTCGGGCTGCAGCAACAGGGCCGGGATGATCTGCTCCTGTGCCGGCGGCCACGTCACCTCATGGCTGCGCGCGATCCAGAGGACCGCGATGCCGTGCAGCACAAGCACGGCGAGCAGCACGAGCGCGAGCCGGCGAGAGCGGCGTCGGCGGGTCTGCGTACGGTCGGTATTCAACGCTTCAGGCGGGGGCGGCAACGTATCCAAGATCGGCGGAAAGCTGTTGTGCGGCCAGCCGCAAGCGCCGCTCCAGCGGCCCGCTCCAACTGGTGTCGAACGTGCTTTGCGCGCCCAGGGCAATCAGGACGAGGCACAGCTGGGCATTCGCATCGAACACCGGCAGCGACATCGCGTTGATGCCCGGCAGCACGCCGCCATGAATGCGCGCGGCGCCATGTGCGCGCACTTCTGCGCAGATGGCGTCGTACGCCTCGAGCGTGCGCGGCAGCTCCGGATCGGCCTCGCGCGCGGCGGCCCGTTCCAGCTCGCGCTGGATGAACGGCAGCGTCTGCGCGCGGGGCAGGTAAGCGCCGAACACGCGGCCGGTGGCCGAATTGAGCATCGGCATGACGTCGCCCAGGCGCAGGCTGACGGTGACCGGGTGGCTGGCTTCTTCCCAATGGACGATGGCCGGCCCCAGGTTGCCCCACACGGCAAGGCCGACGGTGTGGTCGATCTCGTCGCGCAGCGCGGCGGCGGCGGGGCGTGCGCGACGCATCGGGTCTTGCCGGTTCAGGCTCACCAGGCCCATTTCGAGCGCGAAGGGGCCGAGGTCATAACGGCCTTCGGGCGTTTGCGTGACCAGGCCCAGGCGCGCAAAGCTCACCAGGTAGCGGTGCGCCTTGGCGGGGTTCATGGGGGCGGCGCGCGCCAGGTCGCGCAGCATCATCGGGCCGTTGGTGTGCGTGAGCACCTCCAGCAGCCGGAAGCCGACTTCGATGGACTGGATGCCCGAGCGCGCGGGCGCATCCGGTTCGCCATCGGCATCAGGCTCCAGGTCGAGGTCGGTGTCGGCGGGCAGCGTCGGCATGGTCGGGCGTGATGGGTCGGTTCAGCCCAGTTTAGCCGATGCTGGTGTAGCATCCGCGCAGCTTTTCTCTGCACAGACGCCCATGAAACTCGCCACCCTCAAGGATGGCTCGCGCGACGGCCAGCTCGCCGTGGTCTCGCGCGACCTGAAGACCGCTCACTTCGCCACGCACATCGCCGGCACGCTGCAGCGCGTGCTGGACGACTGGGCCTTTTACGCGCCGCAACTGCAGGAACTCTACGCGCAGCTCAACGCGGGCCGCGCGCGCCACCCGTTTGCATTCGACCCCGCCAACTGCATGGCGCCGCTGCCGCGCGCGTACCAGTGGGCCGACGGCTCGGCCTACGTGAACCATGTCGAACTCGTGCGCAAGGCGCGCGGCGCCGAGATGCCACCTGAGTTCTGGACCGACCCGCTGATGTACCAGGGCGGCTCCGATGACCTGGCCGGCCCGCACGACCCCATCGTCTGCCGCAGCGAGGCGTTCGGTATCGACTTCGAGGCCGAGGTGGCCGTCATCACCGGCGACGTGCCGATGGGCGCCGACCCGGCCGCCGCCGGCGAGGCCATCCGCCTGATCGTGCTGGCCAACGATGTGTCGCTGCGCAACCTGATCCCGGCGGAGCTCGCCAAGGGGTTCGGCTTCTTCCAGAGCAAGCCCGCGACGGCGTTTTCGCCCGTGGCGGTGACGCCCGACGAACTCGGCGACGCCTGGCGCGAGCGCAAGGTCCACCTGCCGATGACGGTGCACTGGAACAACAGGAAGGTCGGCCAGCCCGATTGCGGCACCGACATGGTGTTCGACTTTGGCCAGTTGATCGCGCACATCTGCAAGACGCGCAACGTGCGCGCGGGCAGCATCGTCGGCTCGGGCACGATCTCGAACGTGGACCGCAGCAAGGGGTACTGCTGCATCGCCGAGAAGCGCATGCTGGAGACGATCGAAGGGGGCGCACCCACGACCGAATTCATGCGCTACGGCGATACGGTCAAGATCGAGATGTTCGACGCGAACGGCGTGTCGATCTTCGGGGCGATCGACCAGGAGGTCATCGCGCCAGGCACGCAGGCGTAAGCCTTAAGCCGATTCGGGGGCGGCTTTCGCGCGGCGCCCGCGCTTGGCCGGCGCGGAGCCGGTCGTCAAGGCCTGGCCGTGGTAACCGAGGCGCAACGACAAGGCCCGCCCTGCCTCGCGCAGCAGCCGCGAGGGGGCGCCTTCCAGGCTGGAATCGAACACGCTGGACAGCCCCAGCGCCGTAATGGCGCCGGCCAGCTTGCCCTGTGAATCGAGCACCGGCACCGCCACCGAATCGATGCCGTGCACGAGCGTCCCGGCGATCCGCGCCACGCCCTCGTGCCGCACCGTCTGCCAGCGTGCGCGGCAGTTCAGCCAGTCGGTCAGCCCCGCCTTGCCGGCGCCCGGGCCGCGCAGTTCGCGGTCGATGAGCGGGACGATCTGGATTTCCGGCACCCACGCGGCGCAGGCCTGGCCCGTGGCGGAATTCAGCAGCGGCATGACCGAGCCCACCCGCACGTTCACGGTCACGGGGCGGCCGCCGTCTTCCCAGCGCACGATCACGGGGCCGCGGTTCGTCCACACCGACAGGAACACGCTTTCGTTCAGCCGCTCGGCCAGCTTGGGCAGCAGGTTGCTGCCTTCACGCACGAAATCCACGTCGGACAGCGCCGACAGCCCCACCTGCAGCGCCTGCGTGCCGAGCCGGTAGCGGGCGGAGGCGGAATCCTGCTCCACGAAACCCATGCGCTCGAGCGAGACCAGGTAGCGGTGCACCTTCGCGCGCGGCATGCCGAGCTGCCGGCCGAGTTCAGATACGGCATGCGCGCCGCCGGTGCGCGCCATCGCCGAGAGCACCGTCAGCGCAATTTCGGCGGACTGGATGCCGGCGCTGGCGCGTTCGGGCGCGGCGTCTTCCACGGGCGGTTCGTCGGGCGGCAGGCTGTCTTCGATGGCCATCTTGAAGTCTCGGATGTCGCTTTATAAGATACGCGTTACGCAAAAAGATACAAATCGGCGCGGCGGCCTGCGCGCTGAAAGGACCAGGAGACGCCATGAAGCTGTCGATCTTTTCCGTGCAGGACCACTATCCGGACCGGCATCGCAGTCTGCCGCAACTCTACGCAGACGTCATCGGCCAGGCCCGCCACGCAGAGTCGCTCGGCTACGACACCTTCTGGGTGGCCGAGCACCACTTTCACGAGTACGGCGCGGTACCGAACCCGGCGGTCTTTCTCTCGCACCTGGCCGCGCAGACGCAGCGGCTGCGTCTGGGCACCGCCATTTCGATCCTGACGTTTCATCATCCGGCCACGGTGGCCGAGAACTATGCGATGGTCGACGTGCTGTCGGGCGGGCGGCTGTCGCTCGGCGTGGGCTCGGGATACCTGAAGCACGAGTTCGAGGGCTACGACGTCGACCCCGCCGTCAAGCGCGAGCGGTTTGACGAGGCCCTGATGCTGGTGGAGCGGCTGCTCTGCGGCGAGCGCGTGCATCACGAAGGCCAGTTCCACACGCTGCGCGACGTGCGCCTCAATGTGCTGCCGGTGCAGGCCCGCGTGCCGATCCACGTGGCGATCCTGCGGCGCGAGGTGGCGTATCACATCGGCCGGCAGGGGCGGCGCATGCTGTTCGTGCCATACGCGTCGGTGGAGCGCTTCGAAGACATCCGCACGTTGATGGACGACTACCGCCGCGGCCTGGCCGAGGCCGGCATCGCCGATGCGCGCGGCATGGCGGCGGTCGCCCTGCACACGCACGTCGGGCCTACGGAAGCTGCCGTGCGCGCCACCGCGGCCGATGCGTTCGACCTCTACGTCGCCACGCGGCTCTATGCACGCCGGCAGACCTATGACGACGTGCTCGCCAGCGGCCTGTCGCTGTTCGGCACGCCCGATGCGGTGGCCGACAAGCTCGCGCGCTTGTCCGACATGGGCGTCGATCACGTGATGGCGCTGCACAACTTCGGGCTGATGCCGCAGACAGCCGTGCTCGAATCGATGCGCGCGCTGATGGAGGACGCATTGCCGCGCGCCGGCATCGCGGCGCTGGCCGCCTGAACGCCAGCTGCCCGGGCTGGCCCGCATCGCCAAACCGCTGCAAAACCGCTACGCTCTTCGCCAAACCACGGGAGACACCCATGCAGCGACAGGTTGGCGTACTGGTTGGTCTGGCTTTGCTGTCTTGCACCGCGCTGGCGGATATCCGCATCGGCGTGACGGTTTCGGCGACGGGCCCCCAAGCTTCGCTGGGCCTGCCCGAAAAGAACGCCACCACACTGTGGCCACGCGAGATCGGCGGCGAGAAGGTCGACGTGATCGTGCTGGATGACGCGTCCGACACCACGCGCGCCGTCACCAACACGCGCAAGCTGATGAGCGAATCCAACGTCGACGTGATCGTCGGCTCGTCCACCACGCCCAATACGCTGGCGATGATCGATGCGGCGGCCGAGGGCAGGACACCGGTCATCTCGTTGGCCTCGTCCGCCCGGCTGGTCGAGCCGATGGATGCGCGGCGCCGCTGGGTCTTCAAGACGCCGCATTCCGATTCGCACATGGCGTCGCTCATTGCCGAGCACGCCGCCGCGCACGGCGTGAAGACCATCGCGTACATCGGTTTTGCCAACGCGCTGGGCGAGGCGTTTCTGGCCGAGGTGCAGCGCTTTGCCGACCTCAAGCACATCCGCGTGACCGATACCGAGCGCTTCTCGCCCACCGACAACAGCGTGACGGCGCAGGTGCTGCACCTGCTGGCCGGCAAGCCCGATGCGGTGGTGATCGGCGCTTCCGGCACACCCGCCGCTTTGCCGGCCCGCGCGCTGGCCGAGCGCGGCTACACCGGTAAGATCTACTTCAACCACGGCGTCTCGAACAACGATTTCGTCAAGCTGTGCGGCAAGGACTGCGAAGGCGCGTACGTGCCGACCGGGCCCGTGATGGTCGCCGCCGAACTGCCGGATGCCGACCCGGCCAGGAAGCAGGCGCTGGATTTCGCACGCCGTTACGAAGCCGCGTTCGGCAAGGGCAGCGTGTCGATCTTTGCCGCGTACACGGGTGACATCGGCCTGCTGCTGCAGCGCGCCGTGCCCGTGGCGCTCAAGCGCGCCAAGCCGGGCACGCCGGCTTTCCGCGAGGCCCTGCGCGACGCGCTGGAACAGGTGCGCGACCTGCCGACCAGCACCGGCGTCGTCAACATGAGCCCGCAAGACCACGTGGGCCTCGACCAGCGTGCCCGCGTGATGGCGCAGATCCGCCGCGGCCAATGGCACCTGGCCGATCGTCCGAACTGACGATGCCGCGCTTGCCGCGTTGCGCGCGCGAGCGCATCCGCTATGCTTGATCCACACACGCCGATCTCATGACCTCTCTCGCTCCCCGCTTTGCGCGCTACCAGGCGCTCACGCTCGTCCAGCACGGCCCCATCCTCGAGATCGTGATGGGCGCGGCACAGTCGGCCAACCGCAAGCTGTCGACCGCTGACGCCGGCCTGCACCGTGAACTGGCCGAGATCTGGCGCGACGTGTCGGCCGAGCCCTCCGTGCGCGTGGCGCTCATCCGCGGTGAAGGGCTGGGCTTCTCCGCCGGCGGCGACCTTCACCTCGTCGAGCAGATGGCCGAAGACTTCGACGTGCGCACGCGCGTCTGGCACGAAGCGCGCGACCTCGTCTACAACGTCATCAACTGCGACAAGCCCATTGTCAGCGCCATGCACGGACCGGCGGTGGGTGCGGGCCTCGTGGCCGGCTTGCTGGCCGATATTTCCGTCGCCGCCAGGGACGCACGCATCGTGGACGGCCACACCCGCCTGGGCGTGGCGGCGGGCGACCATGCGGCGATCGTGTGGCCGCTGCTGTGCGGCATGGCGAAGGCCAAGTACTACCTGCTGCTGTGCGAATCCCTCAGTGGGGAGGAGGCCGAGCGCATCGGCCTGGTGTCGCTGGCGGTGGACCAGGCGGACCTCGTCAACCGCGCCTTCGAGATCGCGGAGCGCCTGGCCGCCGGTTCGCAGACGGCCATCCGCTGGACCAAGTACGCGCTGAACAACTGGCTGCGCCTGGCCGGCCCGAGTTTTGATACGTCGCTGGCGCTGGAATTCATGGGGTTTGCAGGCCCTGATGTGCGCGAAGGCATTGCGAGCCTGCGCCAGAAGCGTCCACCCACGTTTGATGCGACCTGACACCGATTTCGTAGGAGACACCATGTTCACCCAGATGCCCAACTTTGCCGAAGGCGGTTTCGAATTCCTGCGCAAGCTCTGGGGGGGCGGCTTTGCCGGCATGCCCGGTGCCGGGATGCCCAACATGGCGAGCTTCGCGGCGCCGCCGATGGATCTGGAGGAGCTCGACAAGCGCATTCACGATCTGCGCGCGGTGGAAAGCTGGCTGCAGCTGAATGCGAGCCTGCTGCGCACCGCGATCCAGGGCCTGGAGGTGCAGCGGGCTACGCTGGTTGCGCTGCAGACCTTCGGCGCCGCGCTGTCACCGGAAGCCATGAAGAGCGCGTTCGATGGCTTGACCCCGGCTGCATCGCCGCCGGACGGCGAGCCCAAGCCGACCTGGCCGCACACCGCCGCCACCGCCAAGCCCGCGCAGCCTGAGGCCCCCGCGCCTGAAGACAAGGCCGGAGCCGAGGCGGAAGCCCAAGCCGAAGACACCGACGACGATCAGGCCGAAGCCCGCGCGCAGAGCGCCCGCTCGGCCGAGCATGCCCAGGCCGCGGCACGTGCCGCCGCCGCGGCTCTGGATCCGTCGCCCTGGTGGAACATGCTGCAGCAGCAGTTCAACCAGATCGCCAGCTCCGCGGCTGCGGCCATGCCGATGCCGCAACACTTGATGCCGGGCTTCCCGGGCGGCTTCCCGGGGTTCGGCGGCGCACCCGGCGCGGAAGGGCTCGATACGGCGCCGGAAGACATCGAAGCGCCGTCGGCACCGGCCAAATCGAAGCAGGCGGGCAGCAAGCCGGCGCCGAGGTCGGAGGCCAAGGCGCCCGCGGGCAAGGCGGCAAAGCCGGCTGGCAAAACCGCCGCCAAGAAGGCTCCGGCGAAGGCCGCACCGCGCAAGCCGGCCAACGGCAATTCCTGATCGATGCCGATGTCGCAAGACTGCACCGCGCTCCTGATGATGGGCGGCGGCGCGCGCGCGGCCTATCAGGTGGGCGTGCTGCGCGGGATCGCCGCACTGGCGCGCGAGTACGCGCCCGGCGTGGCCCGCACTCCGTTCGACATCATCTGCGGGACTTCGGCAGGCGCCATCAACAGCCTCGGCCTGGCCCGTGGCGCGCAGGATTTCACGCAGGCCGCGGAAGCGCTCACGCAACTGTGGGGCAACCTGCATGCCGACCGCGTGTATCGCACCGACGTCGGCCGCGTGGGCTCGAGCGGCGCACGCTGGCTCACCGCGCTGGCCTTCGGCTGGATGACGGGCCGCACGCCGCGCGCGCTGTTCGACAACACGCCGCTGCGCGAGCTGCTCGACGCGCAGCACGACGGCCGGCAGGTGCAGGCTGCGTTCGAGGCCGGAGCGCTGCGGGCGCTGGCCATCACGGCGCTGTCGTACACGACGGGGCGCCACGTCACGTTCTATCAGTCTCCGCACGTGGTATTGCCGTGGCGGCGCTCGCAGCGCATTGCGGTCGCGGACCAGATCGGCGTGGCACACATGCTGGCGTCTTCGAGCATCCCGTTCGTGTTTCCGGCCGAGCCGGTGCAGATCGAGGGCAACGATGAATGGTTCGGTGACGGCACGATGCGGCAGATGTCGCCGCTGAGTCCGGCGATCCATCTTGGGGCGAGTCGCATCCTGGTAGTGGGGGCCGCATCGCGTTCGCAGCCGGGGTGGTACGACACGGTCCCGGCGTCTGGCTATCCGTCGCTTGCGCAGATCGCGGGGCAGGCGCTGGCGAGCATCTTCCTCGATGGACTGTCGGCCGACATCGAACGGCTGCAGCACATCAACGCGATGGTCAGCCGCAACCCCGAGATTGCCGACGCGCGCGACGGCTGGCGCAAGATCGAGGTGCTGGTGATGGCGCCGTCCGAGCGCATCGAGTTGATTGCCTTGCGCCACGTGCAGCGCCTGCCGGGCACGGTGCGCGCGCTGCTCAAGCCGCTGGGCGGCACGGAGGCCCGCGGCGCGGCGTTCGCCAGCTACCTGCTGTTCGAGCCCGAGTTCACGCAGGAGCTGATCGCCCTCGGCGAGCGCGACGTGCAGGCGCGCCGCGACGAGCTTGCCGCGTTTCTCTACGGCGCGATGCCCGACACCATGCGAGCGGCGTGATCAGCGCGATGCGCGTGCCGGTTCGGCGAGCAGCGCCTCGATGCGTTTGACGAGGGTCGGGTCGGTCGGCTCAACGCTGCTCGGGAACACGGCGGCCACGCGGCCGTTGCGGTCCAGCAGATATTTGTGGAAATTCCATTTGGGCGGCTGACCCGTCTGCGCCGCCAGCCATGTGTATAGCGGCGACACCCCTGCGCCCACGACGGCGGTCTTGGAAAACATCGGGAATTTCACGCCGTACGTGTTGTAGCAAAAATCGGCGATCTGCTTGCTGTTGCCGGGTTCCTGCTGGAAGTCGTTGGACGGAAAGCCGAGCACGGTCAGCCCTTTGTCGCGGTACCTCGCATACAGCGCTTCCAGCCCTTCGTACTGGTGCGTGTAGCCGCAGTAGCTTGCGGTGTTGACGACCAGCACCACGCGTCCGGCGTACTGGCAGAGGTCTTGGCGGGCGTCGTCCTGCAGCCGGTTGACGCGAAAGTTCAGGCTGGCCGGGCAGGCCGGTGCCGGGTCTTGCGCCGTGGCCGCAGCCGGGGCGGCGTGGCCCGTGCGCGGCAGCAGCAGCGCAATGACGCCGATCGCAATGATGATGGCGATCATCAGCAGCTGGTGCCGGCTCAGCACGCCGGCCATATGCCGCTGCAGGTGACGTCGGCGTGCTGGAACGATGGCGGAATACAACATCTCAGGCCTCCGAAAGCGGCAGTGCGTCGATTGTCTTCAGTCTAGGGTATAACGCCCCGGGGCCGCGGCGGCGGCCGGGCTTCCTATACTGAAGACCTCGCCGGCACCGACCGGCCCGCCCCACACAGGACGACGGCAGCGCATCGTCGATCACATCGCGGCACGCCGCGGGACAGTCGCGCGAAGCGCACGGCGCGCTAAGGGGGTCGCCAAGCCACGCCGCATGCGTGGACGGGCAGGCCTGTTGTGACAAGGAAACGGGCAGACGCAGAACTTTGCTCCGGCAAGCACGAAAAACCGGGGCAGGTCAAGCATGTCTGCTAGAATCCGCCTGCAAATTCAAAGGCTTACCATGCTCTATCCCGAATTGTTCAAGTCGTTGGAAGCGGTCCGCTGGAATATGGAAAAGGATATTCCGTGGGACCAGTTCGACGCGTCGCTGCTGACCGACGCGCAAGCGCAGACCATCAAGATGAACGCCATCACCGAGTGGTCTGCACTGCCCGCCACCGAGATGTTCCTGCGCGACAACCGCCACGACTCCGATTTCTCGGCGTTCATGAGCGTGTGGTTCTTTGAGGAGCAGAAGCACTCGCTGGTGCTGATGGAGTACCTGCGCCGCTTCCGCCCCGAACTCGTGCCGACCGAGGAAGAGCTGCACAACGTGCGCTTCGAATTCGACCCGGCCCCGCCGCTGGAAACGCTGATGTTGCACTTCTGCGGCGAGATCCGCCTGAACCACTGGTACCGCCGCGCGTCCGAATGGCACACCGAGCCGGTCATCAAGGCCATCTACAGGACGCTCTCGCAGGATGAGGCTCGCCACGGCGGCGCGTACCTGCGCTACATGAAGAAGTACCTCACGCAATTTGGCGACAACGCGCGCAGCGCATTCGCCAAGATCGGCGTGCTGATGGCCTCGGCCCGCCGCACGGAAAAGCCGCTGCACCCGACCAACCTGCACGTGAACAAGGCGCTGTTCCCGCAGGACACCGTGCAGTCGCGTCTGCCGAACCCCGACTGGCTGGAGCACTGGCTCGACGAGCAGATCAAGTTCGACGCCGGCTGGGAAAAGAAGGTCATCGAGCGCATCCTGCACAACATGGGCCTGCTGTTCGAGCGCACCTTCGAGACCGTGCAGGATCTGAACCGCTACCGCAAGGAACTGAACGCGCGCCTGCTCGGCTCGACCGAACAAGCGGCCTGATCCTTGCCATTGGCAGCCAGCGGCCCATCGATGCGATGGGCCGTTTTGTTTTCCTCTCCGATTTCGCTCTCGCCATGACCGCTCGCCAGCCCGCGCCCGCCTTTGAACAGAAGATCTGCGACCCCGCCGATGTGGAAGCTCGCGTGGCGGGGCTGCCGCGCCCGCTCGTGTTCACCAATGGCGTGTTCGACATCCTGCATCGCGGGCACGCGACATATCTGGCGCAGGCGCGCGCCCTGGGAGCGTCGCTGGTGGTAGGCGTCAATACCGATGCGTCCGTGCGCATGCTCGGCAAGGGCGACGACCGCCCGCTCAACACGCAGGACGACCGCCTGGCCGTGCTGGCCGCACTCGAATCGGTGAGCCTGGTGGTGCTGTTTGCCGAGCGCACGCCGGTCGAGCTCATCCGCCGCGTACGCCCGGACATCTACGTCAAGGGCGGCGACTACGACATCGATGCGCTGGAAGAAACGCGCGTGGTACGCGGCTGGGGCGGGACGGCGCTGGCGATCCCGTTCGAGCATGATCGCTCCACGACGGCGCTGCTCAAGCGCGTGCGCGCAACGTCCTGAGCCCTCAGCGCGACGCCGTCACCGACGCGCAGGCGCGCAGGTCTTCGGCGCCCAGCGTCTTCTTCAGGTTCGCCAGCTCGGCCGCCACACTGGATGCGGCATCGGCGGTGGCCGTCACGCGCAGCGAGGCCGGTGCGCCAAGCCGCCGGGTTTGCGTCACCACCGCGGTGCGCACGTCCTTGGCGCGCAGTTCGTCCAGCAGTTGCTGCGCCCGCTCCCTGTCGCGGAACAGCCCCAGCGACACCACAAACGTATTGCCTTCCTGCACGATGGCGGAGTCCGTCACGTTGCGGCGCTTGAGCTCGGCGATCTTGCGCTCGGCGTCTTCGCGCGTGTCGCGCGCCGGCATGTGAACCCACCAGCGGTTGTCTTCCTGGCGCGTGATGCGCTCCACCTGCACGCCCGCCATTGGCCTGAGCTGATCGAGGCCGCGCGTGGCCTGTGCGTCGGTCAGGCCGATGAGTTCGGTGCAACTGCCGGCGGTGTCCGCAGCGGCCACGGCCGTACGTTCGATGCTGGCTTGTGCACCCGATGCGGCGGGTGCCGATGCCGCGGGCGCCGATTTGGGTACGCCTGACGACGATGCCGGTGCCGGCTCGAGAATGCGGATGTCTTCGGTGCGGATCTGGCGGCGCATGCGCTCGGGTTCGCGCTCGCTCTCGAACCAGGCCTGCGAGACGTCCGGCCCGAACACGCCGGTGTTGGCTGCCAGCAGAACGCCGTTGACGAGCAGCAGGAGCAGCAGGGCGAGGCGAAGCGTCATGGTGCGTACGGACGGGGATTCAGGCGGTGGTTCGGAATGCAGGAACACGGCGACGGCAACAACGGCAAGACAACGGGGACAGGGCGGCCGTTCATGCCAGTGTTGCCGCGCCCTCCCGGTTCGCGCGCGCCAGCACCTGCAGGCCAAGCAGCACGAGATTATCGTGCATCTGAAACGGCATGCGCAGATGCGGCGCCAGTGCGGCACGGGCGCCGCCGCTCAGCACGCAGCGTGCCGGGCCGGGGTACTGGACCTGCAGCGCCTGCCACGTCTGCGCGATCGCGCCCGCCTGCGCCGTCACGCAGCCCAGCGCGATGGCGTCCTGCGTGTTGTCGCCCCAGGGCGGCGCGACCACGTCGCTGGCGCTCAGATAGCCGACATCGACTTCCGGCAACTGCGCGGTATTGCGCGAGAGCGCGCGCATCATCAGGGTGAGGCCGGGCAAGATCAGGCCACCCGCAAACAGCCCGTCGGGCGTGACGACGTCGAGCGTGGTGGCGGTGCCGGCCGTGACCAGCAGCAAGGCTGTGTCGGGCCACAGGTGGCGCGCCCCGACCGCTCCCACCCAACGATCGGTGCCGAGTTGCGTGGGCTCGCGATAGCCGTTGCGCAAACCGGCGGCGGCATCCTCCGATGCGGCAATGCGTACGCGCGCGCCATCGAAGACGCGGGCGATGCGCGCCGTGAGCGCATCACGCAGCGCCGGGCCGGCCACGGCGCTGATCCATACCTCGGGCGGGGCGACTCCGGAGGTGTGGCAGTCGCGCCAATCCTCCACCAGTTCGGCCAGTTGATCGTGCGCACGCGCGCCGGCGTGCTGCCATGGCGTGCCGCCTGGCTCTTCGGGCAGCGCATCGACGCCGCTGGCGATCCACGCCCACTTGATGCGCGTGTTGCCCGCGTCGATCAGCAGCAACGGACGCGCGGCCGCAGGAGGCGTCTTCAGGCGCGTCATGGCTGCGCGTCCTCGGCGGCGCGCAGCGACACTTCGCCACTATGGATCCATTGCACCCGGCCGCCGGATTCGATGGCGAGCCGCCCATGCGCATCGATCCCATGTGCCACGCCTTCGAGCACGACGGCGCCGTCCTGCCACAGACGCACGCGCTGGCCGGCAAAGGCGTCGCGCGCAGCAAACGGCGCCACGAAGGGCGCCAGCCCCAGCGCGCCAAACCGCTGCAGGTGCTCACCCAGCGACGTGAGCAGCGCCGAGAACACCGCGTTCGGTTCGGGCGCGTCCACCAGTTCTTCGACGCCCGAAAGGCCCCGGCCCAGCTCGGTTTCCAGCACGTGTGGCCGCTCCAGGTTCAGGCCGATGCCGATGACGGCCCAGGTCTGGCCCGGCGCGCAGCGGACGGTCTCGACGAGGATGCCGGCCAGCTTGCGCCCGGCAATCTGCACGTCGTTGGGCCATTTGAGCGCGAGGGCCTGCGCGCTGCCGCCGTGGGCTTCGGCATATGCCGCCACGGCGTCGGCAACGGCCACGCCCACGGCCAGGCTCAGACCGCCGAGCTGCGCCGGCTCGCCGGCAAAGGCGCATGCGACGGAAAAGGTCAGGCCGTGGTCGCCGCTCCACGGACGGCCCTGGCGGCCGCGGCCGGCGGTCTGGTGCTGGGCTGCCAGCACGCGCGCGCCTGCGAGCGGCGCGAGCCCGGCCTGCGCCGCATGCCCGGGCCAGGCCGCATCGCGCACGGCGGCCATCAGGTCGGCGTTGGTCGAACCGGTGGAATCGACCACGTCGATGGCCCAGGCAGCCGCGGGCCCGGTGGGCCGGATGTGTTCGCGTGACAGGCGCCAGCGCGCAGAAGGTTCGGCAAGAGACATGAACAGAGCAGGCGATCAGGTTTTTGCGCAGGAATGCGGGCATTGTACGAGCGCGGCCTCCAAACCGGGGCCCAGCGCTTGCTACAGGCGGCGCGCACGCCGCACAGTGGCCCAGAGTGTGACAGTACCGGGCGGCGCGTTGGCTACAATTCGACCGATACCCGGCATCACCGCTTACGGAGACCCGTTTGATCACCTGCCGTACACCTCAGATCGAGGTACGTGTCGTCGATGGCCGGTCCGTCGCCTTTCTGTCCGGCGACTGGACCACACTTGCCCTGGCCGAGCGTGCCGGCGTGCGCGGTGCGCGCCAGCAGATCCGCGCCGGTTTGGACAACGCAAACGCCTGGTGCCTGACCGAGGTGGGCCGCATCGACCACTTTGGCGCCCAGTTGCTCTGGCGTGCCTGGGGCAACCGCTGGCCCGAGCATCTCGACGCCCGCCCCGACCAGCGGCGCATGATCGACCGCGTGGCCAAGCTTGACCCGGGCGGCTGGAAGAAGCGCCTGGCCCCGCGCATCAACCCGGTGGCGATCCTGGGCGCCGGCATGCTCGACTTCTTCAGCCACGCGCGCGACGGCATCGCCATGGTCGGTCAGCTGGTGTTCGATTTCGGCCGCTTGCTGCGGGCGCCGCATCGCGGCCCATGGCGGGAGATTTCCGCCAACATCTACAGCACCGGCTACAAGGCGCTGGGCATCACCGCGCTGGTCGGCTTCCTGATCGGCATCGTGCTGAGCTACCTGTCGGCCAACCAGCTGCGCGTGTTCGGGGCGAGCATCTTCATCGTCAACATCCTTGGGATGGCGATCATCCGCGAGCTTGGCCCGGTGCTGGCGGCCATCCTGGTGGCGGGACGGTCGGGCTCGGCCATCACGGCGCAGATCGGCGTGATGCGCGTGACCGAAGAGCTCGACGCGATGCGCGTGATGGGCATCTCGCATGGTTTCCGGCTCATCCTGCCCAAGGTGATCGCGTTGGCGATCGCCATGCCGCTGCTGGTGGCCTGGACGGACCTGCTGGCCCTGGGTGGCGGCATCCTGGCGGCCAGGTTCCAGCTCGACATCAGCCCCGCCTATTTCATTACGTCGCTGCCCGACGCGGTGCCGGTGGCGAACCTCTGGCTCGGCATCGGCAAGGGCGTGGTGTTCGGCATGCTGATCGCGCTGGTGGCGTGCCACTTCGGCCTGCGCATCGAGCCGAACACGCAGAGCCTGGGCGAGGGCACGACCACCTCGGTGGTGGTGTCGATCACGATCGTGATCCTGGCCGACGCCGTGTTCGCCATCCTCTTCAAGGACGTGGGCTTATGACGCGGCCACGCCATTCGCACGGCGAGCATGCCGGGGCGCCATCGCAGCCGATCACGCCGGCACGCGAACGCGTGATCGAGGTGCGCAACGTCACCAAGCGATACGACAACGTCACGGTGCTCGACAACATCGACCTGGACGTCTTCCGCGGCGAGGTGCTCTCGATCGTGGGCGGCTCGGGCAGCGGCAAGACCACGCTGCTGCGCCAGGTCGTGGGGCTCGAGAAGCCGACTTCGGGCACGATCCACATCTTTGGCGAGGAGCTGACGTGCCAGGTCGGCAACGACCTGCAGTCGATGCGCAACCGCTGGGGCATGCAGTTCCAGCACGGCGCGCTGTTCTCTGCGCTGTCCGTGATCGACAACGTGGCCCTGCCGATGCGCGAGCTGCGTACGCTGCCCGATGCGTTCGTCACGCGCGTGGCGATGCTCAAGCTGCAGATGGTGGGGCTCAAGGCCAGCGACGCCGACAAGATGCCGTCGGACCTGTCGGGCGGCATGATCAAGCGCGTGGCGCTGGCGCGGGCGCTGTCGCTGGAGCCGGAGCTGGTGTTCCTTGACGAGCCGACTGCCGGGCTGGACCCGCGCGCCTCGGACGATTACGTGGCGCTCATCCGTGAGCTGCGTCGCGAGCTGGGGCTGACGGTGGTGATGGTCACGCACGACCTGGACACGCTGGTGGCGCTGTCCGACCGCATCGCGGTGCTGGCCGACCGCAAGGTGCTGGCCGCCCAGCCCATCGAGCAGATCATTCAGATCGACCATCCGTTCATCAAGGAGTACTTCCTGGGTGAGCGGGGCAAGCGGGCGCTGATGGCGCTGGGCCCGCAGATGACCGAAGCGGTGGCTGCCGCCACGCTTGCCGTGCAGGAGGATTGATGGAAAACAAAGCCCACGCATTTCTGGCCGGGCTGTTCACGATCGGGTTGGCGATCTTCGTGGCGCTGGCCGTGATGTGGTTCAACCGCGACCAGACCGTACGCGTGCCGTACGACCTGGTGACGCGCTCGACCGTCAACGGGCTGAACCCGCAGGCCGCGGTCAAGTATCGCGGCCTGGACGTCGGCAAGGTCGACACCATCCGGTTCGACGACAAGGTCCCCGGGCAGATCGTGGTGCGCGTGCTGGTCGACAAGGATGCGCCCATCACGACCACCACCTATGGCCGCCTGGCCTACCAGGGCGTGACGGGCCTGGCCTACGTGCAGCTCGATGACCGCGGCTACGACAACAGCGGCCACGCACCCAGCCCGACGCATCTGGCAACGTCTGACAAGAACCCCGCGCGCATCCGCATGGAAGCGGGCTTCCTCGATGAACTCGACAAGCGCGGCGACCAGATGCTCTCCAAGCTCGATCAGACGCTGAATTCGCTGTCGATCCTGTTCGACGATGAACATCGGCAGCAGATCACGGCGTCGCTGCAATCGTTCCAGTCCACCATGGACAGCTACAAGGCACTGGCCCAGCGGGCCGAGCCGACGGTGCGCAAGCTGCCGAAGATCGCCGACAACCTCGATGCCACGCTGCTGGCAACGCGCAGGCTGACCCAATCGCTGTCCGATCCGAAGGGGCCGCTGATGGGCACGCTGGCCGGCGCGGGTGCGGATCTGTCGGCGGCCACGCAGTCGATGCAGTCTGCCGCCAACGTGCTGACCTACGAAACGCTGCCGCAGCTCAATGGTTTCGCGCGCGAAGCCCGTCAGGCCGTGCGCGGTTTCGATCATGCCGTGTCGGATTTCAATGCCCGGCCGCAAAGCGTGCTGTTCGGCCCTGCGCCCGGCGTGCCGGGGCCGGGTGAGACCGGCTTCACCGCACCGGCCGCCCGCGTTCCGGCCCAGCCCTGAGGAGTGTTCATGCTGACGTTGCCTGCTGTATTGCGCCGTGCGATGCCCGCGGCCGCCCTGATGGCGCTGTCGCTGCTTGGCGCGTGCTCCAGCACGCCCGCAGGCCCGACCGCCCTGTACGACTTCGGGCTCGCCCCCACCGCCTCGGCCGGTGCCCGCCTGCCGAACGCGCTGCGTGTGGCCGAGGTGGCCGGCCCCGGGTGGATGGACGGCAACGCCATCTACTACCGCCTGGCGTATGCCCAAAGCCAGCGCACCGATGCGTACGCCAACAGCCGCTGGCTGGAGTCGCCCGTGAACCTCTTCGACGCCCGCTTGCGCAACGCGGCGGCCGCACGCGGGCAGGTGGTCGGCTATCCGACGCCGGACGTGCCGACGCTGCGTGTCGAGCTGGTCGATTTTTCGCAGGTGTTCGATCGACCCGATGCGAGCCGTGGCGTGGTGCGTCTGCGGGCGACGGTGTCGCTGGCGCGCACGGTGATCGGCCAGCGCGTCGTCCAGGCCGAGGCACCCGCACCGAGCGCCAACGCCGCCGGCGGGGTGGCGGCGCTCACGCAGGCGTCCGACAAGGCCATCGGCGAAGTGCTCGACTGGGTGGCAGGTCTGCCGCTGCCGGCCGGTTCTTCGGCCGCTTCGGGCGGCATGGGCACGCACCGGCGCTAAGCTATCGGCCGGATGGGAACCCTCCGTGATGTGCGGTATCGGACGCTATCATGGGCGGCTTCTCCGGGGCACGTCCGCTTCTCTTCTCCAGACTGCAGCTTCCTTCGGTGACGGACCTCCACGCGCAACCTAACCCTCAGGCCCCGCATCGCCATTCGCCGCTCGCGCGGGCGGGGCTGGGATGGTTCGTGCTGCTGGTGGTCTACGCCAGCCTCTATCCGTTTGCCGGATGGACGGACACCGGCGTGTCGCCATTCGCCTTTCTCAGCGCGCCGCTGCCGCGCTACAACACGGGCTTCGACCTGCTCACCAACGTCTGGGGCTACATGCCGCTGGGCATGCTGACCGTGCTGGCGGTGCATCCGCGCATCACCGGCTGGCGGGCGGTGTTGCTGGCCCTGCTGGCGGGGCTGCTGCTGTCGGCCGCGATGGAGGCCATCCAGACGTATCTGCCCACGCGCATTTCGTCGAACGTCGATCTGGCGACCAACACGGTCGGCGCATGGCTGGGCGGCATGGTCATGGCGCCGTTCTCGGCGCGCCTGATCGACCGGGGCGGGCTGCGGCGCCTGCGCCGGCGCTGGTTTGAGCCGCACGCGACGTTGGCGATCCTGCTGCTGCTCGTGTGGCCGTTCGCGCAGATCTTCCCGCAGGAATTCCTGTTCAGCATGGGCGGCGTGATCCGCAGCATCCTGCTCGACCCGTCGCCGGATGGCTTCATGGTGAGCCTCGTCAACGGCTGGTTTCCCGAGCTCTTCGACTGGCAGGACAGGCTGCAGGCCCACCCGGAAGCGCTGCAGCGGCAGGAATTGCTGGAGGCGCTCATCACGGCGTGCAGCTGGATCGGCACGGGCCTGCTGGCGACGGTGGCCATGCGGCGCGATGCGCCCGTGCTCCGTCTGCTGGCGGCGCTGCTGGGCGCGGCGCTCCTGGTGAAGGCGGGGGCGACCGTGCTCCAGTTCCCGCTGGGCGGGGCCTGGGATTGGCTCTCGTCCGGCGCGCGCTTCGGGCTGGTCGTGGGCTCACTCGTGCTGGTGCTGCTGGTGCGCCTGCCGCGCTGGCTGCGCGGCGCGCTCGCCATGACGCTGCTGATCGCTCTGATTATCCTGTCCAACGTTCTGCCGCCGAGCCCGTATTCGTGGGTCTCCGCGCAGGCGTGGCGGCTCGGGCGCTTCGTCCATTTCAACAGCCTGTCGCAGTGGATCGGCTGGCTGTGGCCGTTCCTGGGGCTCGGCTATCTTGCATGGCGCGCCGAGCAGGCGCAGATCGAGCGGCGTGCCAGTCGGCGTCCCGACTGAGCACTCACCCGTTCGGACGGCGCCTTGGCCGCCGTCATGCAGCCGACACGATTCCTTTCTACCTTAGCGCCTGTTGAGCGACGGGCGTGCGCTGCATGCGCAGACCGTCCCGTGTCATCAGGAGGTCATCCGTGTCTGCCAGCCGCGTTGCCGATCGCCCGTTGCGCCGCACCGCATGCCTGACGGCTGCGGCGCTTGCGCTGAGCGGCTGCGATGCCGATCCGCACGTGCCGGCCATCGTGCGCGCACCGGCCCCAGCGCCGGCACCGCCTGCGGCTTCGGCGCAGCCCATGGCTGCACCGAATGGCCTGGCACCGCCCGTCCTGCACACCGTCGACTGAACGTCGTCCGCGCATTCAGCCGCCGCTGCACCGTGTTGTTCCCCCAACCCCCCAGCACAGACACCAGGTAGAGAACATGACCTCCAAGAGCCGCCGTGGTTTTCTCCGCTCCGCCGCCCAACTCGCTGCCGCGTCCGCTGCGATGGGAGCCGTACCGCAGGGCATCCGCCAGGCGCTGGCGATACCGGCCCACAACGCGCATCGCAGCATCCAGGACGTGCAGCACATCGTGATCCTGATGCAGGAGAATCGCTCGTTCGACCACTACTTCGGCACGCTGCGCGGCGTGCGCGGGTACGGCGATACGCGCACGATCACGCTGCCCAGCGGCAAGAGCGTATGGCATCAGCCGCTGGCCGGCGGGGCGGGCGAGGTCCTGCCGTTCCGGCCGGGCGCGCCGGATCTCGGCATGCAGTTCCTGCAGGACCTGCCGCACGGCTGGAACGACACGCACGGCGCGGTCAACGGCGGCCGCTACGACGGCTGGGTGCCGCACAAGGGCACGACGACGATGGCGTATCTCACGCGCCAGGACATCCCGTTCCACTACGCGCTGGCCGACGCCTTCACCATCTGCGATGCCTACCACTGCTCCACGCCCACCTCGACCGACCCGAACCGCTACTACATGTGGACGGGCTACGTCGGCAACGACGGCGCGGGCGGCGGCCCCGTGATCGACAACGCGGAAGTCGGCTACGGCTGGTCGACGTATCCGGAGGTGCTCGAAGCTGCCGGCATCTCGTGGAAGATCTACCAGGACATCGGCACGGGCCTCGACGCAGCGGGCTCGTGGGGCTGGACGAGCGACCCCTACATCGGCAACTACGGCGACAACTCGCTGCTGTACTTCAAGCAATACCAGAACGCGCAGCCCGGCAACCCGCTGTACGACAAGGCCCGCACCGGCACCAACGTGTCGGCCGGCGACGGCTACTTCGACATCCTCAAGCGCGACGTGCAGAACGGCACGCTGCCGCAAGTCTCGTGGATTGCCGCGCCGGAGGCGTTCTCCGAGCACCCGAACTGGCCGGCCAACTACGGCGCGTGGTACATCGATCAGGTCCTGCAGATCCTGACGTCCAACCCCGAGGTGTGGAGCAAGACGGCGCTGTTCATCACGTACGACGAGAACGATGGCTTCTTCGACCACCTCGTGCCGCCTTTCGCGGCATCGGGCGGCAACGGTCTGTCGACGGTCGACACCACGGGCGAGTATTTCCCGGGTAATGCCAAGTACGGCGCGGGCAGCTACGGCCTGGGCCAGCGCGTGCCGATGCTCGTCGTGTCGCCGTGGTCCAAGGGCGGCTTCGTCTGCTCGGAAACGTTCGACCATACGTCGATCATCCGCTTCATCGAGCAGCGTTTCGCGCGCACGCACGGTGTCAGGTCACCGAACATCTCGAAGTGGCGCCGTGCGGTCTGCGGCGATCTCACATCGGCGTTCAACTTCGCCACGCCCAATGACGTGGTTCCCGCGCTGCCGAGCACCGCTGCCTACGCCCCCAAGGATCGCCAGCGTCATCCCGATTACGTCCCGCTGCCGCCGCTGGTGCAGGCCGTGCCCAAGCAGGAGCGGGGCGTGCGCCCGGCGCGCGCGCTGCCGTATGAACTCTTCGTGCGCGGCCGCCAGGATGAGGCGGCGGGCAAGTTCCAGCTCGACTTCGTCAACACCGGCGACGTGGGCGCGGCGTTCCTCGTCTACACCGCGGGCAGCGTAGATGCGCCGCGCACGTACACAGTGGAGGCCGGTAAGCGCCTGTCGGACAAGCTGCCCGTGGCGGCGGGCGGCGCGTATGACTTCACGGTGCACGGCCCGAACGGCTTCCTGCGCCGCTTTGTCGGCAGGCTCGCCTTGTCAGGCCTGCTGCGTCCGCACGGTCGCGCACTGGAGGTCAAGGAGGGCTACGACGTGGCCAACGGCAATCTGCAACTGCGCCTCATCAACCACGGCCGCACGTCCACGGTGTTCACGGTGAAGAGCGCCTATACCGGCGAGGCCGTGCAACGTGAAGTGCGCGGCAGCGACGATGCGTCGCTGTACCTGGACCTGCGCAGCCAGCACGCGTGGTACGACGTCACAGTCACGGCCAGCACCGATGCCGGCTTCGAGCGCCGCCTTGCCGGCCACGTCGAGACGGGCCGCGCCAGCGCATCCGACCCGGCACTGGGCGCCTGAGCCGCGCGCAAGGAGACGGCGGGTTCACCGGCCCGGGCATCGAAGCCGCCCAATGGACGCCGCGCCATCGTGCGCGGCTTTTCTTTGCCTGAAAGCGGGGAGCGCCAAAGGACGTCCCAGGCGAGGGGGCTCGGTGTGGCATCGCCAGACCGTCTGTGTACATGTGACGGCACATTGACGTTGCGGCGATCAATTGTTGGTTATTGGGGAACAGTCTTTTCTTCGAATGATCATTTATTCGTATCAGACAACGATCTATTCTGGTCTCAAGCGCAACGAACCCAGCGCAACCGAACATCAAGACAAAGGAACCGATCATGAACGCCAATCTCGCAACCGCATTCTCCCGTCGCAGCCTGCTGGCCCTCGTGGCTATGGTGTCTGCCTCTGCCGCGCTGCTGTCGGCTCACCCGGCAGCTGCCGCCGTGCAGGGCAGCGCAGATCCGTACACGCAAGGCGCCGTCGCCAAGTACGACGTCTACACGCAGGGCGCTGACCGGCAGGCCGACACCTATGGCTACCTGTCGTGGAAGAACGACCGCTTCGATCCGTACACCCAGGGCGCCGCTGGTAAGGCCGATGCATACACCGACGGCGCACTGGCCAAGGCAGACCCGTACACCGATGGCGCTGCCGGCAAGTTCGACGTCTACACGCAAGGCGCCGACCGCCAGGCTGACACCTACGGCTACCTCTCGTGGAAGAACGACCGCTTCGACCCCTACACACAAGGTGCCGCAGGCAAGGCTGACCCGTACACCGACGGCGCCATCGCGAAGGCCAACCCGTACACGGACGGTGCCGACCGCCAGGCCGACACCTACGGCTACCTCTCGTGGAACGGCGATGCCTCGTATCCGAAGGACGCCGCTTCGCAAGCCTGATCGGGCCGCGCCAAAGCAAAAGGGCCTTGGGTTCTACCCCAAGGCCCTTTTTGTTTCCACGGCGCTCCGGCTGTAATCAGACCACGCCGGCCTCGTGCGCCTGCTGGTCGGCGTGGTACGAACTGCGCACCATTGCACCGACTGCGGCGTGGGTGAAGCCCATTTCGTACGCCTTCTCTTCGAACATCTTGAAGGTGTCCGGGTGCACGTAGCGCAACACCGGCAGATGGTGGCCCGACGGCGCCAGATACTGGCCGATGGTCAGCATGTCGATGTCGTGCTCGCGCATGTCGCGCATGACTTCGAGGATTTCCTCATCGGTTTCGCCCAGACCGACCATCAGGCCCGACTTGGTCGGCACATTCGGGTTGCGGGCCTTGAAGTCCTTCAGCAGCTTGAGCGAGTGCGCGTAGTCGGCGCCCGGGCGGGCCTGCTTGTACAGGCGCGGCACGGTTTCGAGGTTGTGGTTCATCACGTCCGGCGGGCAGGTCTGGAGGATGTCCAGCGCCTTCTCCAGGCGGCCGCGGAAGTCCGGCACCAGCACCTCGATGCGCGTGCCCGGCGACAGCTCGCGCGTGCGCGAGATGCAGTCGACGTAATGCTGCGCACCGCCGTCACGCAGGTCGTCGCGGTCGACGCTGGTGATGACGACGTAGTTGAGCTTGAGCTGCGCGATGGTCCTGGCCAGGTTCTCCGGCTCGTTCACATCGAGCGGGTCCGGGCGGCCGTGGCCCACATCGCAGAACGGGCAGCGGCGCGTGCACTTGTCGCCCATGATCATGAACGTGGCGGTGCCCTTGCCGAAGCACTCGCCGATGTTCGGGCAGCTGGCCTCTTCGCACACCGTCACGAGGTTGTTGGCGCGCAGGATGTCCTTGATTTCGTAGAACCGCGAGTTGCCCGTCGCCGCGCGCACGCGAATCCACTCCGGCTTCTTCAGCTTCTCGGCCGGCACGATCTTGATGGGAATGCGCGCGGTCTTGTCGAGAGACTTCTGCTTGGCCGTCGCGTCGTACGGCTTGTTCGTCAGGGCGGGAGCGGCAGCGCTCTCGGTATGGGCGGCGGCTGCGCCGGTGGCGGAATCGGTCATCGTGTTCTCCGCACGAGCCTGGGGCGCGTGCATGTCGGTACGGCGTGCCGGCTGCTAGGCGATAGCGGCTTCGGCGGATTGCGCTTGCGCGCGTTGCTGCAGTTGCGCGACCAGGGCGTTGGCCAGTTCGCGGGAAACGGGTTGCCAGTCGTCCGCACTGAGCGCACGTCCGGATGGGTCACGGGCGCCGGCGGTCACCATGTCGACGGTCTCGAGGCCGGCATAGCCACACGGATTGATCTGCGTGAAGGGCGAGAGGTCCATCGCGAGGTTCAGGCTCACGCCGTGGTAGCTGCAGCCGTTGCGGATCTTCAACCCCAGCGCGGCGATCTTCGCCCCCCGGTGCGGCCCGTCCGACAGGTAGATGCCGGGGGCGCCAGCCTTGCGTTCGGAGGCGACATTATACGTGGCGAGCGTGTCGATGACGGCCGCCTCGATGGCGTCGACGAGCGCCTTCACGAAGAGCCCGCGGCGGCGCAGATCAAGCAGGAGATAGGCGACGACTTGGCCGGGGCCGTGATAAGTGATCTGGCCGCCACGGTCGACTTTCACCAGGGGGATGTTGCCCGGGGCCAACAGATGTGCCGGGTCGCCGGCCAGCCCGAGCGTGAACACCGGCGGGTGCTCGACCAGCCAGATGGTGTCGGGGGTGTCGGGTCCGCGCTGCGCGGTGAACGTCTGCATCGCGTCGAAGCAGGTGGCGTAGTCCTGCAAACCGCGTTCGACGATGTCAATCGGAATCATGTCGCGAAGTGTAGCGCAGGGCCGCCGACGTCGCCCGGCGCCTTTGCCGCAGTCGCTTGCAGGGTCTGGCAAAAAAAACGATGCCGGCGCGATGGGAGGCATCGGCGCCGGCATCGGGCTTTTGCGGCGCGCCGCAAAAGGAGGCTGAAACAGATTCGCGCTTCTGCGCGCCGGTCAGGCCGCCACGACGGGGGTATCGGCGTGCTCGTTCCAGCCGAGCGCGGCGAGCGTGTGGCGCCAGCCGTCGGCGAGGTGCCACGGTTTGCGCGGCATGTGGCCATCGGCGGCTTCCACGGCCAGCGCCACGGGGCCGCGGGCCTTCGGGTCCACCGAGACGACGATTTCCTCGCCGCGCTTCACGGCGACGCTGCCGCCCGCGTGCAGCCATTCATCGCCGGCCTTGTTCTCGTGTGTGATCCAGACGTCGCGTCCGTGGGCTTGCTCGACGCGCAGGTTCTGGTTGGCAGGCATGCGCAATGCCACCACTTCGCCGGGCTGCAGGGTGAATACAATTTTTGTTAGTACAGCTTTCATGATCGGCTCCTTCACGGCATCGGGATGGGCCTTGCCGTGAAAGGAAGTCTAGGCGCTTGGTTGCCTGGTAACAAACGATATATATTGCGCTTCTTGATAGTGCTGTTCACATAAGACGCCACGAAAAACCGGAGGGAAATGATGACGGAGACCCGCGAACCGATGCGCCTGCCTTCACTCGGGGCGTTAAGGGTGTTCGAGGCGGCGGCCCGCTATGAGAGCTTCTCGCGCGCGGCGACGGAGCTGTTCGTCACGCACGGTGCGGTCAGCCACCAGATGCGCACGCTGGAGGAAGAACTGGGGGTGCCGCTGTTCGAGCGGCGCGGCAAGCGCGTCACGCTCACACATGCCGGCCGCGCCTATGCCGAGCGGGTGCGCGAGGCTCTGGACCAGATTGCCCAGGCGACGCATCAGCTGCGCGCGGGCAACCGCGACAACCGACTGGCGATCAGCACCATGCCGTCGTTCGCCGCGCGGTGGCTGACACCGCACATCGGCACGTTCATCGAGAAGCATCCCGAACTCGAGGTGGAGCTGTTCTCGAGTCCGGCGCTGGTCGACTTTGCCCGCGAAGAGGTGGACGTGGCGCTGCGCATGGGCTCGGGCAACTATCCGGGGCTGTATGTCGAAAAGCTGCTCGACGACGTGTTCTTTCCGGTCTGCAGCCCGTCGTTCAACGGCGGGCGCCTGCCGCGCACGTTGGCCGAGATGGCGGGGATGACGCTGCTGCGCAGCGAGGGCGAGGCGTGGAAGCCATGGTTCGACGCGGCCGGCATGGAAGGCTTCGTGGAGCCGCGCGGCGGCTTGATGTTCCAGGATTCGTCGCTGCTGCTGCAGGCGACGGCTGCCGGCCAGGGCATTGCGCTGATCCGCCCGACGCTGGCCTTCAACGATCTGATGACCGGCCGCGTGGTGCGCCTGTTCGAGACGACGATCCCGTGCCCGTGGAATTACTACTTCGTCTGTCCGCACAGCGCGCTGCAGACACCGAAGATGCAGGCGTTTCGCGCCTGGCTGCTGCCCGAGATCGCGGCGTTCAAGCTCAAGCTCGAGCGATTGATGGCCGACAACAGCGTTTGCCTCGGGCACGTGGCCAAGGGGTGATGCCGCCTCGGCGCGCCATGCAAAAACGCCCCGGCAGGACCGGGGCGTTTTCCTCGCGATGCGCGAGCGCGCTTCAGAGCACGATCTTGACCATCGGATGGCTCGTCAGTGCCTGGTAGAGCGCGTCGAGCTGTTCGCGGCTGGTCGCGCGCACGATGACGGTCAGGCCCAGGTAGTTGCCGCTCGAGGACGGCCGCTTTTCCAGGCGCCCCTCGTGAAACTCGGGATCATGCTGGCGGACCACCTCGATGATGGTCGCGGCAAAGTCGTCGTGCATGGGCCCCATCACCTTGATGGGGAAGTCGCTCGGGTATTCGATGAGCGATTGTTCGGGCGGGATGTGGCCCGGCGGGGTGGAGTTCGAAGAGGTCATGTCGAAGTAAATGGGGTCGATTACTTCTTTTTAAACCACAGCTTGACCGTGTCGATGGCACGGCCGATGAAGCCGGCCTCGGGCACGCCATCGAGCGCGACCACCGGGAATTCCGACACCACGGTCGAGCCGTCCATCACCTTGACCGTGCCGAGCTGCTGGCCTTGCGCGATCGGGGCGACCAGCGGGTCCTTACGCTCGAGCACCGGCTTGAGGCGGCTGCCGGCGCCCTTGGGTACGGTGATCCACTTGTCTTCCAGCACGCCCAGCTTCACGCTCTTGGCCTGGCCCTTGTACACGTCGGGCGTCTGCAGCGCTTCCTTGGCCGGGTACAGGCGCACGGTGTCGAAGAACTGATAGCCGTAGTTCAGGACCTTCAGGCTTTCCTGCGTGCGGACCGCGTCGCTCTTGGTGCCGATGATGACCGACAGCAGGCGGCGGCTCGCGCCCGGCACATCGGGCAGCGGGCGGTTGGCCGATGTGACGAGGCAGTAGCCGGCCGACTTGGTGTGGCCCGTCTTGCCGCCATCGACGGTCGGGTCCAGCCACAGCAGGCGGTTGCGGTTGGGCTGCTTGATGTTGTTATAGGTGAAATCCTTCTGCGAATAGAACTTGTAGTCCTGCGGGAAGTTCTTGATCAGCGACGCGGTCAGGATCGACAGATCACGTGCGGTGGAATAGTGGTTCGGGTCGGGCAGGCCCGCGGCATTCATGAAGTGCGTGTTCTTCATGCCCAGGCGTTCGGCTTCGCGATTCATCAGCATCACGAAGTTGGTCTCGGTGCCGCCCACGGCTTCGGCGAGCACGAGCGCGGCGTCGTTGCCCGACTGCACGATCAACCCCTGCGTCAGGTCGCGCACCGACACGGGCTTGCCCGGCTCCAGGAACATGCGCGATTCGTCGGTCTTGACGCTGCGCACGGTCTCGGTGGGCGTGATCATCTGGTCGTACTTGAGCTTGCCGTCGCGCACGGCCTCGAACACGAGATACGCCGTCATCAGCTTGGTGAGCGAGGCGGGCTCGATGCGCTCGTCCATGTTCGCGCCGCCGAGCACCTGGCCGCTCGTCACGTCGGTCAGCATCCATGCGCGCGCGGCGACCTGCGGCGCGGGCACGGGCTGCGCGGCTGCCGGCAGCGCCGTGACGAGCACTGCCGCGGCCACGGCGGTGACAGCGGCGGAGTGGAGGGCGGAAGCGGTGAAACGGGTCTGCATGTCGGGTCCTGCGGTCTGCTTGGGTTCAATGACGCCACGCGCCGGGGGAGGCGCGGCATCCGGAAAATCGAAAAGGGAACGTTACGGCCGTGGCGCCCATGCGCCGGTAATGAGCTGCTTGATCAGATGCAGCTTGCGGTGGAAGAAGTGATCGGCGCCCGGGATGACGATGACCGGCAGCTCTTGCGGCCGCGCCCAGTTCAGCACGTCGATGAGCGGCACGGTGTCGTCCTGTTCGCCGTGGATGATGATGGTGTCGGCCGGCACCGGCGCGACATCCCAGCGGGAAGTGGCGGTGCCCACCAGCGCCAGGCGCTCGGCGGGCGTGCCGGCTTCGGCCAAGCGGCGCGCCACGTGCGAGACGACAAAGCTGCCGAATGAGAAGCCGCCCATCGCGAGCGGCAGCGTGGCCACGTCGGCCGACCATTGCGTTTGCGTGCGCATCCAGTCGAGCACGGCCAGCATGTCGTCCTGTTCGCCGATGCCGTTGTCGTGCGCGCCCTCGGTCTTGCCCACGCCGCGGAAGTTCAGCCGCACCGTCACGTAGCCGAGGCTGACAAAGGTGCGGGCGAGCGTCTGCGCGACCTTGTTGTCCTTGGTGCCGCCAAACAGCGGATGCGGATGGCCCACCAGGGCGAGGCCGCGCGGCGCACCCTCCGGTTGGTCGATGGACAGGTCGATCTGCCCGACCGGACCAGGGATCAGGCGTTCTTGGGTATGCACGTTCATGGGAATGCGGGTCGCGTCAGGCTCAGGCGGGGCGATCGACCATCAGGCGCTCGACCGGTTTGCCTTCGATCAGATGGCTCTGGATGATCTCGTCGATGTCTTCCTTGTCGACAAAGGTGTACCAGACGGCCTCGGGGTAGACCACCATGACCGGACCGAGTTCGCAGCGGTCCAGGCAGCCGGCCTTGTTGATGCGCACGCGGCCTTCGCCGTTGATGCCAAGCTCCTTGCAGCGCTTCTTGGCGTATTCCTGCATGGCCTTGGCGCCGAAGTCGGCGCAGCAGCGCGAGCCATCCTCGCGTTCGTTCAGGCAGAAGAAGACGTGGTGCTTGTAGTGGCTGCTCATGGGCGACTGCGCGGGCGGTGATGATGGCGCGCGGGCAGGGCGTGGAAGAGTCCAGGCGCCGCGCACACATGTGGATTTGCGTAACGAGCCGGCATTATACGGCCCCGGCCCGGCGTCCCAGCGCCATGTGAGCGGGCGGTGCTGCGTCGCAACACGTTTTCCGGATGTCTGGACGGGGCTGTGCGCGGATTCCGGGATTGACGACGCATGAGCCGGGTGCCATCGTAGTCACACCCAGCCGGCACAAGGGTTGGCGCGGCGTCGACACGGAAATTTCACATTGGCATAGCCCTTGCAATAAGGAGCGACCTGCCACGGGAGCCGCCGGAAACATCGGCGTAGCGAGGCAGGAGAGAGACCACATCAGGGCGGGTCGGACCGGGCGAGCAACCGAGCGCACGGCCGGTCTGTGACACTCGAGGAAGACATGAAAAAACCGTTCTACAAAATCCTGTACGTACAGGTGCTGGCGGCTATCGTCATCGGCGTTCTGCTCGGCCATTACTCGCCCGCGCTCGCCGTGAAGATGAAGCCGCTGGGCGATGGCTTCATCCAGCTCATCAAGATGGTGATCGGGCCGATCATCTTCTGTACGGTCGTCTCCGGCATTGCCGGCATGCGCGACATGAAGAAGGTGGGCCGCGTGGGCGGCAAGGCGCTGATCTACTTTGAGATCGTCTCGACCTTTGCGCTGGTGATCGGTCTGGCCGCGGGCCACATCTTCAACCCGGGCGCGGGCTTCAACGTCGATGTCAACACCATCGATGCCAAGGCCGTGGCGCAGTACGCCGCCAAGGCGCAGTCGGCCAGCACGGTGGACTTCCTGCTCAACATCATCCCGAGCACGGTAGTGGATGCGTTTGCCAAGGGCGACATCCTGCAGATCCTGCTGATCGCGCTGCTGTTCGGCGGTGCGCTGTCCGCCATGGGCGAGCGCGCGCAGATCGTGACCGACTTCATCGACCAGATCGCGCACGTGTTCTTCCGCATCGTGCACGTCATCACCCGCGTGGCCCCGATCGGCGCGTTCGGCGCGATGGCGTTCACCATCGGCAAGTACGGCGTGGTGTCGCTGGTGCCGCTGCTCAAGCTGATCGGCACGTTCTACCTGACGGCCGTCATCTTCGTGGTGGTGGTGCTGGGCATCATCGCGCGGCTCACGGGTTTCAGCATCTTCCGCTTCGTTGCGTACATCAAGGAAGAGCTGCTGATCGTGCTGGGTACGAGCTCGTCGGAATCCGCGCTGCCGCACCTGATGGAAAAGATGGAGAAGCTGGGCTGCTCGAAGTCGGTGGTGGGCCTGGTGGTGCCGACCGGCTATTCGTTCAACCTGGATGGCACGAACATCTACATGACGATGGCGGTGATCTTCATCTCGCAGGCGCTGAACATCGAGCTGACCTGGACGCAGCAACTGACCATCTTGGCGGTGGCGATGCTGACCTCCAAGGGCGCTTCGGGCATCACCGGTGCAGGCTTCATCACGCTGGCCGCCACGCTGGCGGTGGTGCCGACGATTCCGGTGGCGGGCATGGTGCTGATCCTCGGTATCGACCGCTTCATGAGCGAGTGCCGCGCGCTGACCAACATCACCGGCAACGGTGTGGCCTGCGTGGTGATCTCGGCCTGGGAGCGCGAACTCGATCGCGCCAAGCTGGCCCGTGTGCTGTCGGGCGACCGCAGCGACGAAGGCGTGCCGGCCACGCCGGCGGCCTGATCGCTCGCCACGGGGACTGCCTGCGGGCGCCCCCGACTGAAAGCGTATGATTGCGGGGCCTGTCCTTCCAGACGGCCCCGCTTCCATTTGGAGCGCCTCGTGACACGCACGACGGCCGGCGCGGCAGCGGAAGACATGGCGACAGTGTCCGCCCAGCTCCCGCCGATGTCCGATCCCGATTTCTCGTTCACCAGCGCCCCCGGCTCCCGACGCGGGTTCTGGTGGCTGGTAGCGCTCGCGCTCGTGGTGGTGATGGCGCTGGTGTGCGCGACCACCTTTGTGGTGACGTGGAACCGCGGCCTGGCACAAGCGCAGCAGGCCGCCGGCGGCCGGGTCGACCGCTACGCTGCCAACCTCAAGAGCACGCTCGACCGCTACGAATACCTGCCGGCGCTGGTGGCGCTGCATCCGTTCATCCACGATCTGCTGGCCGATCCGACGCCGGCCAACGTCGACCGCGCGAACCGCTATCTGCGCGAAGTCAACGACCGCGCGCACGCGACCGCCACGTACGTGATCGACCCCAGCGGCAAGGCGCTGGCCGCATCGAACTACAACCAGCCCGACAGCTTCGTGGGCGCCGAATATCTGTTCCGGCCGTATTTCCAGCAGGCGGTGGCGGGCCATGTCGGCCGGTTTTACGGCATTGGCATCACCCGCGAGGAGCCGGGGTATTACATCTCGCAGCCGGTCATGCAGGACGGCCGCGTGATCGGCGTGACCGTGGTCAAGCTCAACCTCGAATGGTTCGGGCGCGCGAGCCACGATGCCTCCGAACCGGTGATGGTGGCTGACGAGAACGGCGTGATCTTCCTGTCGTCCGTGCCGGCGTGGCAGTACCACACCGTCGAGCCGCTCACGCCCACGCTGCAGGCGCAGCTGAAGGCCACGCGCCAGTATTTCCGCAAAGAGATCAAGCCGCTGCCGCTGCAACCTGAGGCGCCGGGTTTCCTGAGGCTGACGGGGCAGTTGCCCGAAGGCGCCGAGCTCATCCGCATCGGGGAGCGCGCGAATGCGACGCGCTATCTGCAGGTCTCGCGCGACCTTGTCGAGCCCGACTGGACGCTGATGTACCTCACGCCCGTGGACCCGGTGATGAGCGCCGCGCGCAGCGCCACCGTGGCCGCTGCCTTCGCCTTCGCGTTTGCGTGCCTGCTGCTGTTCTACTGGCGCCAGCGTCGCCTGCGCATGATGGAAATGCTGCGCAGCCGCCGCCTGCTGGAAGCCGCCTACGACCAGCTCGAGCGTCGCGTCGAAGACCGCACGGCCGATCTGATGGCCACCAACGAGCAGCTGCAGCACGAGATCGTGGACCGCACGCGCGCCGAGGCCGAACTGCGCGCCACGCAGGATGAGCTCGTGCAGGCCAGCAAGCTCGCGGCCCTCGGCCAGATGGCCGCCGGCATCACGCACGAGCTGAACCAGCCGCTGGCGGCGCTGCGCACGTTCTCCGACAACACGCGCATCCTGCTCGAGCGTGGGCAGCACGCCGCCGCGACCGACAACCTGCAGGCCATTGCCGACCTGACCGAGCGCATGGGCAAGATCACCGCGCAGCTCAAGCTGTTCGCGGGCCGCACGCGCCGCAAGGTGGGGGATGTGCAGGTGCGCGTGGCGCTCGATCACACCCTGGCGCTGCTGCGTCCGCGCCTGAGCGACGTCGCGGTGGAGCTGCATTGGCGCATCCCCGAAGCGCAAGCGGTGGTGCGCGCCGATGAACTGAAGCTCGAGCAAGTGCTCATCAACCTCGTCGGCAACGCGCTCGACGCGATCGGCGCCAACGAACCGGCCTGCCCGGGCCGCATCGACATCGACGTCGGGCCTGCCGAGGGCGCGCCGTCACAGCTGAGTATTGCGGTGCGCGACAACGGCCCGGGCATTCCGCCTGACGCCATGCCGCACCTGTTCGAGCCGTTCTTCACCACCAAGGAGATCGGCCAGGGGCTGGGCCTGGGCCTGGCCATCTCGACGAGCATCGCGCGCGACTTTGGCGGTTCGTTGTCGGCCACGAATGTGCCCGGCGGGGGCGCGCAATTTACGCTGACACTGGTACGCGCCGAGATCGCCTGCGCGGCATCCACCTGATTTTTTCTTGCGAACACGACCCATGTCCGAAGGCTTGACCGTTCTGTTCATCGAAGACGACCCGCCTGTGCGCCAGGCCACCGCGCAGAGCCTGGAGCTGGCCGGCTTCAACGTGCAGGCGTTTGGCAGCGCCGAAGAGGCCGTGGGCAAGATCGACGCGAACTTCCCCGGCGTGGTCGTGAGCGACCTGCGCCTGCCGGGCGCCAGCGGCCTCGATGTGCTTGCGCACTGCCAGTCGTTTGGGACGGGGATCCCCGTGGTGCTCGTCACCGGCCACGGCGACATCACCATGGCCGTGCAGGCCATGCGAGACGGCGCCTTCGACTTCATTGAAAAGCCGTTCCCCGCCGAGCGCCTGACCGAGACCGTGCGCCGCGCCGTCGAGCGCCGTGCGCTGGAGCTGGAAAACCGCGCGCTGCGCCGCGAACTGGCGGGCCCCGCAGCGGGCACGCGCATCATCGGGCGCTCGCCTGCCATGGGCGCGGTGCGCGCGCTGATCGAAAACGTGGCGGCGACCGACGCGCCGGTGCTCATCAACGGCGAAACCGGCACGGGCAAGGAGCTCGTCGCCCGCAGCCTGCACATGCTGTCGCCGCGCCATGACAAGCCCTTCATCGCGCTGAACTGCGGTGCCGTGCCGGAGCAGATTTTCGAAAGCGAGATGTTCGGCCACGAAGCCGGCGCCTTCACCGGCGCGGGCAAGCGGCGCATCGGCAAGCTCGAGCACGCCTCGGGCGGCACGCTGTTCCTCGATGAAATCGAGAGCATGCCGATCGCGCTGCAAGTCAAGCTGCTGCGGGTGTTGCAGGAAGGCGCGCTGGAACGCCTGGGGTCGAACACGTCGGTGCGCATCGACGTACGCATCGTGGCAGCCGCCAAGGGCGACATGGAAGCGCTGATCGAAGCGGGCGGCTTCCGGCGCGACCTGTACTACCGCCTGAACGTGGTGGCCATCGACCTGCCGCCGCTGCGCGAGCGCCGCGAAGACATCATCCCGCTGTTCGAGCACTTCCTTCTCGAAGCCGCGGTGCGCTACCAGCGTCCGCTGCCGATGCTGGCCGAACGCCAGCGCCATGAGCTCATGCAATCGAACTGGCCCGGCAACGTGCGCGAACTGCGCAATGCGGCGGACCGGCTCGTGCTCGGCGTCGGCCGCACACCCGTGGTGACCGATGCATCGGAAGACGGCATGCCGCTCAAGGAGCGCGTCGAGCGCTACGAGCGCACGGTGATTGCCGAGACGCTGGCGCGCACCGGCGGGTCGGTGCACCAGGCGGCGGATATCCTGCAGGTCGGCCGCGCGACGCTGTACGACAAGATCAAGCGCTACGGCCTCTGAACGGCGTCGCAGAAAAGAAAACGTCCCGGGCGTTTTTGCTGTGCGCTGACGGCTCAGGCCTGCTTGGCCAGCGTCTGCTTGAGCAGCGCATCGAACGACGACCATTCCGGCTCGCCGACGTAGCGCTTGAGGATGCGCCCGTCGCGGTCGACGAGGAAGGTAGTCGGCGTGAGCTGCACGTCGCCAAAGGCCTTGGCCGCAGAGCCGTCGGCGTCCATCGCGACCTTGAACGGCAACTGGCGCGTCTGGCTGAAGTTCATCACGTACATCGGCGCGTCGTAGCTCATTGCGACGGCCACGTATTCCAGGCCCTCGCCCTTGTACTTGTTGTACGCCTGGACCATGTTGGGCATTTCCTTGACGCACGTGGCGCAGCTGGTCGCCCAGAAATTGACCAGGTAGACCTTGCCCTTGAGGTCTTGCGTGGACAGCTTCTGCCCATCGAGCAGCGTGAACGTGGCGGCAGGGACCTGCTGCGACGGCGAGAATGCACGCCAGCCGAACCAGCCGGCGACGGCCAGCGCGAGCAAGGCAACGGGCAGCAGCCAGCGACGGCCACCGGAAGCGGCGGGCGCGGCATGGGCGGAGGAGGTCAGGGGCGAGGCCATGTTGGCAACGGCTCCGGAATCAGTCACAGACGGCTATTGTAGGCCCGGCGCGCGTGCGCCGCATGCCGGCTGCGACAATCCGTGCATTGCGGTTCCTGCGTCACTTTTCTGCAGCGAGCGCTGCCTCATACAGGGCGAGGTCGGCGGCCGAAAAGCAGCAGAACGTGATCGCATCGAGGCCGGCGCCATGCTCCCGCGCGGTGCGCACGGCAATCGGCGCGGCCAATTCGGGGGGAAATCCGTACACGCCCGTGCTGATGCACGGAAATGCCAGGGTGCGCACCTCATGACGGCGGGCGAGTTCGAGGCTGTTGCGATAGCACGCCGCCAGCAGTTCGGCTTCCTGCCGGCTGCCACCGTGCCAGACCGGCCCGACGGTATGAATGACGTATCGCGCGGGCAGGCGAAAGCCTGGCGTGATCTTGGCTTCACCGGTACGGCAGCCGTGCAGCGCGCGGCACGCTTCGAGCAGTTCGGGCCCGGCTGCGCGATGAATGGCCCCGTCGACACCGCCGCCGCCCAGCAATGTGCTGTTGGCGGCATTCACGATGGCATCGCAGTCCAGGGTCGTGATGTCGGCGCGGACGGCAATGAGGCGGGGACTGGGCATGGCAGGCATCCGGAAGCGGGCGGGCGTCTCTGTCCGATAATAGTCCGCTCCAAAAGACGCAGAACGACGAAGGAGGCGATGTGACCATCACGGCAAAGGCGGTGAGGATGGGTTTGGGTACCGCGCTGTGTGCGCTGCTGATGGCCTGCTCGCCCAAGTACGACTGGCGCACCGTGCATTCCAGCGAGGGCGCCTACGCGGTGGACTACCCCGCCAGGCCCACGACCGACGCCCGCCCCGTTGCCGTCAACGGCCAACGGCTGCCGATGACGATGCAGGCCGCCAGCATCGAGGGCACGCTGTTCGCCATTGGCGTGGTCGAATTGCCAGCGGACGACCCGGTCTGGCGCCAGCACGCCGTGGAGGCGCTGCGCAGTGGGCTCGCAGCCAACCTGAAGGGCCGCGTGGAGGTGCGCGACATCGCCGTGAAGACAGCCGCGCAACCGCCGCTGTCATTGCCGGCGGTCGAGTTGATCGCGCAGGGCGCCGGCGGTGATGACCCCGCCCCGCGCCGCCTGACTGCGCGCGTGGTCGCCACCGGCAAGCGCGCGTACCAGGCCGTGGTGCTCGAATCGGGCGACGCCGCGCGCGATGCGCGCCAACAGGAACAGGTCGACCAGTTCCTGGCGAGCTTCCACCCGTATTAGCGGGCCCAAGCGAGCTGCCGCACGCCGGTGCACAATCGTCGTTCTCGTCCATACCAACATCACGGGGAACCACCATGACGTTGCAAGTCTGGCTGGCCTTTTTGCTGGCCTCCTGGGTGATTGCCATTTCACCAGGCTCGGGCGCGATCCTGAGCATGACCCACGGCTTGACGCATGGCGTGCGCCGGACGTCGGTCACCATTGCCGGGCTCGAGGTCGGCCTCGTGGTGATCCTGTTCATTGCCGGAGCCGGGCTCGGCGCGCTGCTGGTGGCGTCGGAGCATGCCTTTACGGCCATCAAGATCATCGGCGCGCTGTACCTGATTTACCTGGGCATCGTGCAATGGCGCACGCCCATCCAGATCGGCAAGCCGGCGGACGGCGAAGCGGTGCGGCGGGCGGGCAGCGGGATGCGGCGCTTCCTGGCGGGGCTGCTGACCAATCTGACGAACCCGAAGGGCATCCTTTTCATGGTGGCGGTGCTGCCGCAGTTCATCGATCCGGCCCGGCCGCTGTTGGCGCAGCTCGGCATCCTGGCGGTGACGATGGTGTTCGTCGACCTGATCGTCATGCACGGTTATGCGCTGCTTGCCTCGCGTGCGCAGCGCCTGTTCCGCAACCCGCGTGCGCTGCGTTGGCAGAGCCGCTTCTTTGGCGGCATGTTGATGAGCATCGGTGCGGCGCTGTTCTTCGTGAAGCGGCAGACGGCCTGACGCGCACCATGACAGCCGGATCGCCTTAGTCTGCCTTCACCCCGCGGCGATACTGGATCGCCTCGCCCACGTGGCCTGCGTCGATCTGCTCGTCGCCTGTGAGATCGGCGATGGTGCGGGCGAGCTTCAGCACCCGGGCGTACGCGCGGGCAGACCACGAAAAGCGTGTCATCGCATGCCGCAGCAGGCCGTCTGCTGCATCGGTGCGAGCGCAGTAGAGGTCGATCTCATGGCCGGCCAGTAGCGCATTGCGTTTGCCCTGCCGCGCAAGCTGCCGGGCATGGGCGGCCGACACGCGCTGGGCCACACTCGCGGTCGGCTCGCCGGGCGGGCCATCGAGCAGTTCTTCCTGCGATGGCGTCGGCACCTCGATCTGCACGTCGATGCGATCGAGCAGCGGCCCGGAAATGCGTGCCTGGTACCGCTCGACCTGATCGGGCGTGCAGCGGCACGCGCGCAACGGATGCCCGCGGTAGCCGCACGGGCACGGGTTCATCGCGGCAATCAGCTGGAAGCTGGCAGGGAAGTCGGTCTGATGCGCCGCGCGCGAGATCGTGATGTGGCCGGTCTCCAGCGGCTCGCGCAGGACTTCGAGCACGCGGCGCTCGAACTCGGGCAGCTCGTCGAGGAACAACACGCCCTGGTGGGCCAGCGAGATCTCGCCCGGCCTCGGCGTGTTGCCGCCGCCGACCATCGCCACCGCCGAGGCGGTGTGATGCGGCGCGCGGAATGGCCGGACCTTCCAGCGTTTGGCGTCGAAGCCGCGCGTGGTCAGGCTCATCACGGCGGCGGCGGAGAGCGCTTCATCGTCGCTCATGTCCGGCAGCAGGCCGGGAAAGCGCTGCGCGAGCATCGACTTGCCCGTGCCCGGCGGGCCGATCATCAGCATCGAATGGCCGCCCGCTGCAGCGACCTCCAGCGCACGGCGGGCCTGCGGCTGGCCGCGTACGTCGGCGAGGTCTGGGTAGCGCACATCGACATCCACAGCGGCCGGCACGGCTGGCACCAGCTTGCGGTCCGGCGCGCTCAGGTGGTCGCACACCTCGATGAGCGTGCGCGCAGGCAGCACCTTGGTGCCGCGCACGAGTGCGGCTTCAGCAGCGTTTTCGGCAGGCAGCACGAAGGCGCGGGCAAGCGGCGCCTCGCCGTCAGCCGCGGCGGGGTGGCGTGACAGCGCATACGCCATCGCCAAGGCGCCTCGGATCGGCCGCAGGTCGCCAGACAGCGACAGCTCGCCCGCAAACTCGTGCGCATCGAGGTGCGTGTGCGGAATCTGCCGGCTCGCGGCGAGGATGCCCAGCGCGATTGCCAGGTCGAAGCGGCCGGATTCCTTGGGGAGGTCCGCCGGCGCGAGGTTGACGGTGATGCGACGCGCCGGAAACTCGAAGCGACTGTTCTGGATGGCTGCGCGCACCCGATCCTTGCTTTCCTTCACCTCCGTGTCGGGCAGGCCGACGATGGTGAACGACGGCAACCCGTTGGCCAGGTGCACCTCCACCGAAACGGCCGGTGCATCAATGCCCGACAGCGCGCGCGAGCGCAGAACGGCGAGGCTCATCGCGCCGCCCTCCGGCAGAGATCACGGGCGTGGTGCGGGACAGAACATCGAAACATGGCGTGACGGTGTGCGACGTAAGACGAGCCCGTCACTGTGCCAGCCGGCCCGTGCCGCCGTATCGCAATGCATCCAAATTTGACGATCGGGGCGCATAAAAAAACCGGAGCCTCGGCTCCGGTTCGGTTTGTTGGCAGATCGGCATCAGGGGAACGCTGGCATAGCCGTGTCCTCCCCGCTGAAGTGGCCCTCGGGATGCGTCTTCTGCAGCAGCGCGCGCACTTCGGGCACGCGCGAGCGCGGCACATCAACCATCAGCAGGATCTGCCCATCCTCCACCGCTTGCCTGAACGGCTTGAGCCGGCTGTTGGGCACGGAGCTGCCGATCATGCTGGAAGCCCAAGCGCCGAACAGCGCGCCAACCACCGTGGTGATGCCCACCATGCCCCACTGCGGCCCCTCGCCGATGATCGGGAAGAGCGCGGCCACCACGCCCGCCAGCACGCCCGCACCACCGCCCACCACCAGCCCATTCTGGGTGGCGTGGACAATGTCGGAGGTCTGAAGCAGGTTGGCCTCATGCAGGCCGGTGAGGTCGGCGCCTTCGCGGGCGACAAAATGGATGTGGCGCTCGGTGATGCGCGCCAGCAGCAGGTCGTTCATCACGCGCCGGGCGCTGGCCACGTCCGGCAATAGAAAATAAAGGCGATGCTGCATGATCTTTCTCCTCAAGCGTCAGCCTTACAGGAGTTCTAGATCAGTTCGCCAGCCGCAACAAGGCGGTTTTCGCTGTGCGCCGCAACAGGGTGAGCCTGCGGGCACAGCGGCGCGCCGCAGGCGCGCTTGGCGCACCACCGGCCGGGCCCCAGCGGTTCACTGGTCGGCAGGCGCGGTCGACTTGAGTTGCGCTTCGAGCGCCGCCACGCGGGTTTCCAGTTCTTCGAGGCGGGCACGTGTGCGTGCCAGCACCTGTGACTGGATGTCGAACTCTTCGCGCGTGACCAGATCGAGCTTGGAAAAGCCCTGCGTCATCATCGCGCGCACGTTCTTTTCGATGTCGGCGGCCGGCGAATTGCGCAGCGCCTCGTTCACGCGGTTCTGAAAGTCGGTAAAGAGGTCGGTGGGTTTCATGTTGGATGCTCCGTGGATCGTGCTGGCTGCGCCAAGCCGGTGCATGCACCGCGACTGTGCGGAAGACATGCTGTGCCGTGGTGCGAAAGCCCGGGTCTGGCGCCTGGTTTTGGGGTCGCCGGCCTGGATGGTACCGGGTGTGCGCCCTGAACGGCACACCGCCCAGCAAATCTCGCTGCGATGCGGCATCGGCGTGGCCGGCCAAACGGGGACAGAGCCAGTCCCTGCCGCCCGGAACCGCGCTTGCGGGCGCGTCGCACAGGACTGAAATCACTCTATCACATGGCTTTTATCGCGCCATGTCCGCAAGCGGCCTGATGGGCTGAACCCGCCTGGGAGGCGCATCGGCGGGGAGCGCTCCCCCCGTCGGCGGACCCGTCCCCGATTTCCCTGCGCCCGCATGTCGCCATTCGTGGTGGCGCTTCGCGCCACCGCTCGGCCCATCCGCCCTGCTCAACATGGCATGACAGTTGCAGAACCGGTGCGATTTTTTTTCCATTGCCGTTGCGACTTTCTAAAGGGGGAGAGCCGTCATGAAGACGTTTGCTTATGCAGCCAGTCTGGTGCTGCTGACCGGTGCCGCTGCCGGTGTGTGCCAATCCGCCGTGGCCCAGACCGCTCCGGCGGCCGATGCTCCGGCTGCCGCGCCGGCGCCGGCCGCGCTGACGGCCAACGTCACGCTGGCCAGCCAATACCGCTACCGCGGCATCATGCAGACCAACAACAAGCCTGCCATCCAGGGCGGCTTCGACTACGCGATCCCCGGCGGCGTGCTGCCCGAGGGCTTCTACGTCGGCAACTGGAACTCGTCGATCAGCTGGCTGAGCGATTCGAATTCGAACGTCTCCGCGCCGATCGAGATGGACTTCTACGCCGGCTACAAGACCGAGATCATCAAGGACGTGCCCATCGATGTGGGCGTGCTGCAGTACTACTACCCGGGCAGCTACCCGAGCGACTACACCCGCCCGCACACCACCGAAGGCTACGCGCAGATCGGCTACGGGCCGGTCACGTTCAAGTATTCGCATGCGTTCTCGAACCTGTTCGGTACGCCCGATTCGCACCACAGCCAGTACTTCGATCTGTCGGGCAACTTCGATACCGGCTTCTGGGGCCTGACGCTGAACCTGCACGTCGGCTACCAGCAGGTGCCGCACCAGACCGTGCGCGCTTCGTACGCCGACTGGAAGGTCGGCGTGACGAAGGACTTTGGCGGCGGCTGGGCGGCCTCGCTGGCCTACATCGACACGAATGCGTCGCGCGCGTTCTATACCAACACACGCGGCAACTACATGGGCAAGGCCACGGCCTTGCTGTCGATCACCAAGACTTTCCAATAACGATGCGTGGCGGCGCCTCCGGGTGCCGCTGTCCGAGGAGGAATCCAGCATGAAACTCATCATGGCCATCATCAAGCCGTTCAAGCTCGACGAGGTCCGGGAGGCGCTGTCCGAGGTAGGGGTCTCGGGCATCACCGTGACGGAGGTCAAGGGCTTCGGACGCCAGAAGGGCCACACCGAGCTTTACCGCGGCGCCGAGTACATCGTCGACTTCCTGCCCAAGGTGAAGATCGAAGTGGCCGTACCCGACGACGTGCTGGAGCGCGCCGTCGAGGCCATCGAAAAATCGGCCCGCACCGGCAAGATCGGCGACGGCAAGATCTTTGTGGCCGACGTCGAACAAGTCATCCGCATCCGCACCGGCGAGACCGGTGGCGACGCGCTGTAAGCCCCCATCTGCCAAGGAAGAGGTCAAAACATGAAAACCTGGTTCACTCGATTCCTGACGGCTGGGGCCGTTGTCGCGGTGCTTGCGGGCGCCGTGAGCTCGGCACCGGCCGCTGCGCAGGACAAGCCTGCCGCAGAAGCCTCGGCACCGGCCGCGGCTGCCGCCCCCGCTGCAGCATCCCAGGCCGCAGCGCCGGCGCCCGCCGCCCCCTCTGCCGCTGCCGCACCGGCTGCCGCTTCGGCGCCGGCGGCTGCCGCGCCTGTGCCCAACAAGGGCGATACCGCGTGGCTGCTGGTCTCCACCGCTTTCGTCATCCTCATGACGCTGCCGGGCCTGGCTCTGTTCTACGGCGGCCTAGTGCGCAAGAAAAACATGCTCTCGGTGCTGATGCAGTGCATGGGCATCTTCTCGCTGGTCATCATCCTGTGGGCGCTCTACGGCTACAGCTTTGCCTTCACGGAAGGCAACGCGTTCTTCGGCGGGCTCGATCGCCTGTTCCTGAAGGGGCTGACGCCGGACTCAGTGGCCGCTACCTTCAGCAAGGGCGTGGTGGTGCCGGAGTACGCGTACTTCGCATTCCAGGGTGCCTTTGCGGCGATCACCTGCGCGCTGATCATCGGCGCCTTCGCCGAGCGTGCGAAGTTCTCGGCCGTGCTGCTGTTCGTGGTGCTGTGGTTCACCTTCAGCTACCTGCCGATCGCGCACATGGTGTGGTTCTGGCCGGGCCCGGACGGCTTCACCGATGCCAAGGCGGCTGAGGTGATGACGGCCAAGTCGGGCTGGCTGTTCCAGAAGGGCGCGCTCGATTTTGCCGGCGGTACCGTCGTGCATATCAACGCCGCCGTGGCAGGCCTGGTGGGTGCCTTCCTGTTCGGCAAGCGCATCGGCTTCGGCCGTGAGGCGCTCAAGCCGCACAGCCTGACGCTGACCATGGTGGGTGCCTCGCTGCTGTGGTTCGGCTGGTTCGGATTCAACGCCGGTTCGGCCCTGGAAGCCAACGGCAGCGCCGCCCTGGCTTTCGTCAACACGCTGCTGGCCACCGCCGCTGCCGTGCTGTCGTGGAGCTTCGGCGAATGGTTCGGCAAGAGCAAGCCGTCGATGCTGGGTGCTGCTTCGGGCGCCGTGGCGGGCCTGGTCGCCATCACTCCGGCCGCTGGCTTTGTCGGCCCCATGGGCTCGATCGTGCTGGGCCTCATCGCCGGCCTGCTGTGCCTGTGGGGCGTGAATGGCCTCAAGCGCATGCTGGGCATGGATGACACGCTCGACGTCTTCGGCGTGCACGGGGTGGGTGGCATCCTCGGCGCGCTGCTGACCGGCGTGTTCGCCGCGCCGAGCCTGGGCGGCACCGGCATCTACGACTACGTTGCCAACAAGGTGGCCGATGATTACTCGATCGGCGGCCAGTTGTGGATCCAGCTACAGGGCGTGCTGACCACCGTCATCTGGTCGGGCGTGGTGGCCTTCATCGCCTACAAGATCGTGGACGTCATCGTCGGCCTGCGCGTGCCGGAAGAGGAAGAGCGCGAAGGCCTGGACATCACGTCTCACGGCGAAACGGCTTACGAAGACTGACCGTCCGCGCATCTCCAGAAGACCCGGCCATGTGCCGGGTCTTCCTCATTGCAGCGCGCTCTACACCACTGGACGGGGGCTTTGAGCCGTTCCCGGGCCGGCGCGTCCTTAATTCCGATGTAAAAAACCTTCAATTGCCTGTCGTTATGCGCGCGCTTACATTGCAGACGTGGTTTCCTCCACCTGCAGAACGCTCCCCGTATCTGTCAGGCTATTCCCCAAGCGCGGCAGCCCCGCGCTTTTTTTTTGTCCGCGTTTTTGTGTGGCTTTGCGCACTGCCGCGGACTGGCTCTTGCGAATCCCCCTCCCGGCCGCATATCGATAGCCCGCTATCGTCTGCAAGCTATTGCCTATTCCTCTACAATCGGAGTGGGCGATAAATAACATCAATAGGAAGGGTATGGTTCCGCACTTGATCACCGCGCTGAACGGGCCGCTGCTGGAGCTCGAGCAGAAGATTCTTGACGCCACGCCCGCCATCGAACGCTGGTTCCGCCTCGAGTGGCAGGAACACACGCCGCCGTTCTACTGTTCCGTCGATTTGCGCAACGCCGGCTTCAAGCTCGCGCCCGTCGACACGAATCTCTTCCCGGGCGGGTTCAACAACCTCGCGCCCGAGATGCTGCCGCTGGCCGTACAGGCCGCCATGGCCGCGATCGAAAAGATCTGCCCCGACGCCAAGAACCTCCTGCTGATCCCCGAGCGCCACACGCGCAACATGTTCTACCTGCAGAACGTGGCGCGCCTGTCGCAGATCATGCGCCAGGCCGGGCTCAATGTGCGCCTCGGTTCGCTGTCGGACGACATCACCGAGCCCACGCCGATCGATCTGCCCGATGGCCAGCGCCTCGTCGTCGAGCCGCTCAAGCGCATCGGGACCAAGGGCCGCCGCCTGGGCATGGACGACTTCGACCCGTGCTCGATCCTGCTGAACAATGACCTGTCGGCCGGCGTGCCGCCCATCCTCGAGAATATCAACGAGCAATACCTGCTGCCGCCGCTGCACGCGGGATGGTCGCAGCGCCGCAAGACGAACCACTTCGGCGCCTACGACGAGGTGGCCAAGAAGTTTGCCAAGCTGATCGACATTGATCCGTGGATGGTCAACCCGTATTTCACCAAGTGCAGCGGGCTGGACTTTCACGAGCGCGCGGGCGAGGAGGAACTCGCCCACGCCGTCGAGACGGTGCTCAAGAAGACGGCCAAGAAGTACAAGGAATACGGCGTGACCGAGACCCCGTACGTGGTGGTCAAGGCCGACGCCGGCACCTATGGCATGGGGGTCATGACCGTGCGCGATCCGTCCGAGGTCAAGGGCCTGAACCGGAAGGAGCGCAACAAGATGAGCGTGGTCAAGGAAGGCCTGGAGGTCTCCGAGGTGATCGTGCAGGAAGGCGTGCACACCTTCGAGAAGATCAACGAGGCCGTGGCCGAACCCGTCGTCTATATGATCGACCGTTATGTGGTGGGCGGCTTTTACCGGGTACACACGGGCCGCGGCGTGGATGAAAATCTGAACGCGCCGGGCATGCATTTCGTGCCGCTGCCGTTCGCGTCGACCTCGCTGCCGGACAGCCACGCCAAGCCAGGCGCCGGTGAGCCGAACCGTTTCTACATGTACGGCGTGGTGGCGCGCCTGGCCTTGCTGGCCGCGTCGCTCGAGCTCGAGAAAACCGATCCGAACCCGCTGATCTGATCAGCGACCACGCTGTAGAAGGAACCGCCATGCGCCTCCTGTTCATCGTCGATCCGCTGTCGACGTTCAAGATCTACAAGGATTCCACCTTCGCGATGATGCGCGAGGCCGCGGCGCGCGGCTATGCCATATACACGTGCCTGCAGTCGCAGCTCACGCTGTCGGGCAACGTGGTGGAAACCGTCGCGACGCCCATCGCGCTGACCGGCAATGAAGACGACGGGCACGACTGGTACCGCGCCGGCGATGCGCGCCTGCTGCCGCTCACCGGCTTTGACGCCGTGCTGATGCGCAAGGATCCGCCGTTCGACATGGAGTATGTCACCAGCACGTGGCTGCTGGAGATTGCCGAGCGGCAAGGCGCGCGCATCTTCAACAAGCCGCAGGCGATTCGCGACCATTCCGAAAAGCTCGCGATTGCGCAGTTCCGCGAGTTCACCGTGCCGACGATCGTCTCCCGCGACGCAAAGCGGCTGCGCGACTTCCACGCCGAGCAGGGCGATGTCATCTTCAAGCCGCTGGACGGGATGGGCGGCACGGGCATCTTCCGCGTGGGGCCGGACGGCATGAACCTCGGCGCCGTCATCGAGACGCTCACCCACAACGGCGCCCGCACGATCATGGCGCAGCAGTACATCCCGGCCATCCGCGAGGGCGACAAGCGCATCCTGCTGATTGGCGGATCGCCCGTGCCGCATTCGCTGGCGCGCATTCCGATGGCGGGCGAAGTCCGCGGCAACCTCGCCGCCGGTGGCACGGGCAAGGCACAACCGCTGTCCGAGCGCGACCAAGTGATCGCCCATGCGCTTGCGCCGGTGCTGTGGCAGCGCGGCCTGTTGCTCGTCGGGCTGGATGTCATCGGAGACTATCTGACCGAGGTGAACGTCACGAGCCCGACGTGCTTTCAGGAAATTACGCAGCAGACGGGCTTCAACGTGGCGGGCATGTTCATCGACGCGCTGGAGCGCGCGGTCGGCAAGGCGAGCGGATTGGCGCGCAAGCCGGCCTGAAATCGCTGGCGGGCCGCACGATCGGCTCGAGGGGCCCTGATACAATCGGATTCACACCGATTCGCATTTCCATCATGGCAGGGATTCTGATCATCGCGCACGCGCCGTTGGCTAGCGCCTTGCGTGATTGCGCTGCACACGTCTATTGCGGCCAGCCCGAACGGCTGGGTGCGATCGACGTCCTGCCCGATGCCGAGCCGGCTGCCGTGCTGGCGCAGGCGCGCGAAAAGCTCGCCGAGCTCATCGAAGGCAACGGCGCGCTGGTGCTGACCGACATCTTCGGGGCGACGCCCGCCAACATCGCCTCGCGCCTGGCCGATCCGGGCCGCGTCCGCGTGCTGGCCGGCGTGAACCTGCCGATGCTCGTGCGCGCCATCTGCTACCGCTCCGAAAAACTCGAACAACTTGCCGCCAAGGCTCTGGCCGGCGGCGCGCAAGGCGTACTGCAGGTCGGCTCGACAGCCGTCCAGAACCAGGTTGCCAACCATCCGGACAAATATGCTGCAGAGGGATATCACCATCATCAATAAGCTGGGGCTGCACGCTCGCGCCTCCGCCAAGCTCACGCAGCTCGCCAGCAAGTTCGACAGTCAGATCAAGATGTCGCGCAACGGCCGCCAGGTCGACGCCAAGAGCATCATGGGCGTGATGATGCTGGCCGCAGGCATCGGCTCCACCGTCACGCTGGAGATCGAGGGCCCCGACGAGCAAGCCGCCATGGACGGCCTCGTCGCCCTGATCAACGATCGCTTCGGCGAAGGCGAATAGCCCGCCGGTCCAACTCCACGCCGCCATCCGGCCAGCGCTCTATGCCCTTTACCCTGCACGGCATCCCGGTCTCGCGCGGCATCGCCATCGGCCGTGCCCACATGCTGGCGCGTGCGGCGCTGGACGTGTCGCACTACCTTGTCGATGAAGACAAGCTCGACGCAGAGGTCGAGCGCCTGCGCAGTGCCCGCGCGACGGTGCGCGCCGAACTGATCGCGCTCAAGCGCGACCTGCCCGCCGATGCGCCCGAAGAGATGGGCGCCTTCCTCGACGTGCACGCGATGATCCTGGATGACGCGCTGCTCTCCCAGGTGCCGGAGACGCTGATCCGCCAGCGCCGCTACAACGCCGAGTGGGCGCTCACCACACAGCTCGAAGAGTTGATCCGCCAGTTTGGTGAAATCGAAGACGAATACCTGCGCGAGCGCAAGGCCGACATCGAGCAGGTCGTCGAGCGGATTCTCAAGGTGTTGGCCGGTGCGCCCGCGCTGGCGCCGGCGCCGGTGGCAGCCGGCTGCGATCCGGATGCCGGCATGATCGTCGTCGCGCATGACATTGCGCCGGCCGATATGCTGCAGTTTCGCGGCCAGACCTTCGCGGGCTTTGTCACCGATCTCGGCGGGCGCACGTCGCATACGGCCATCGTCGCGCGCAGCCTTGACATCCCCGCGGCCGTCGGCGTGCACAACGCGAGCACGCTGATCCGGCAGGACGACATCGTCGTCATCGACGGCGACAACGGCATCGTCATCGTCGATCCGAACGCCTCCATCCTCGAGGAGTACCGGCACCGCCGCAGCGAAGGCGAGCTGCAGAAGAAGCGCCTGGAGCGCCTGCGCCACACGCCCACCGTCACGCTCGACGGCACGCAGATCGACCTGCTGGCCAATATCGAGATGCCCGAAGATGCCGCCGCGGCCGTGAAGGCGGGTGCCGTCGGCGTCGGGCTGTTCCGCTCCGAATTCCTCTTCATGAACCGCCGCGGCGCGCTGCCCGACGAGGAAGAGCAGTTCCTCGCGTACCGCACGGCGGTCGAATCGATGAAGGGTTTGCCTGTCACGATCCGCACGATCGACATTGGCGCCGACAAGCCGCTGGACATCCGCGACGACCTGTTCGAGACGGCGCCCAACCCCGCGTTGGGTTTGCGCGCGATCCGGTGGTCGCTGTCGGAGCCGGCGATGTTCCTCACGCAGTTGCGCGCGCTGTTGCGGGCCTCGGCGTTCGGGCCGGTGAAGATTCTCGTGCCGATGCTCGCGCACGCCCGCGAGATCGACCAGACGCTGGAGCTCCTGGCGCGCGCGAAGGCCTCGCTCGACGCCGAGGGCCTCGCCTACGATCCGACCGTCAAGGTTGGCGCCATGATTGAAATTCCGGCGGCGGTGCTGATCCTGCCGGTGTTCCTGCGGCGCATGGATTTCCTCTCGATCGGCACGAACGATCTGATCCAGTACACGCTCGCCATCGATCGCGCCGACAACGCGGTCGCGCATCTGTATGACCCGCTGCACCCCGCCGTGCTGCAGCTGATCGCGCGCACGATCCGCGAAGGGCATCAGGCCGGCAAGCCCGTATCGGTGTGCGGCGAGATGGCCGGCGATGCCGCCATGACGCGCCTGCTGCTCGGCATGGGGCTCACCGAGTTTTCGATGCATCCGTCGCAGCTCCTGAGCGTCAAGCAGCAGATCCTGCGCGCCGACCGCCCGCGACTCATGCGCGAGGTCGACCGCCTGCTGTGCACGTGCGAACCCGCCGAAATCCAAGACGCGCTGGGCGCCCTGGCGCGGGCCTGAACGGCCAGGGCCAGCGGCGGCGGCCGTTGTGCCGCCGCATCGCCTGTCCTGCGGTCATTGTTCCCTAAGTGATTGAAATTCCACGTCTTTCATCTAAAAGACGGCTTGCGCGCACCCCCAAGACCCCGCCTGCCGAATGGGGTCGAACAAGAATTGTTCTCATTACCATTCTCTGTTATTCTGGCCTGACAGCGCGTTGTGAGCGCTGCGGAGGAGCCCCGTGTACGTCTGCATCTGCAACCAAGTGACCGACCGCGAAATCCATGGCGCCGCCCGTCTGGGCGTATCGACCCTGGACGAACTCGCCGAGACGCTCGGCGTGGGCACGTGCTGCGGACAATGCCGGGACTGCGCCAAGCAGGTGCTCGCCGAAGCGGTGAGCTGCATCCCCGTCGATCAGGTGTTGGGCCGTGCCAGCACGCATGCCATAATCGAGCGTCGCGACGAGCCCGTCGCCAATGACCAGGCCATTGCGGCCAAGGCGTTGGCTGCCTGATCCTTGCCTTTTTACCGCCGCGAACTGCCGCCCGGGCCTGAGCCTCGGCGGCATTTGTTGCTTGCTGGATCAGAACGCGGGCTCGTCTTGAACGGACGCCGGCGCGCGTCCCTCACCAGCAGGAGCCCCGAGAATGAAAGGCGATAAGAAGGTCATCCAATATCTGAACGCCCAGCTCAAGAATGAGCTGACCGCAATCAACCAGTACTTCCTCCACGCGCGCATGTATGGCCACTGGGGGCTCAAGCGCATCGGGGACCACGAATACAAGGAATCGATCGGCGAGATGAAGCATGCCGACCGCCTGATCGAGCGCATCCTGATGCTCGACGGCCTGCCCAACCTGCAGGACCTCGGCAAGATCTTCATCGGCCAGGACACGAAGGAAATCATCGAGTGCGACCTGAAGCTCGAGCGTGCCGCGCACGGCACGGTGGTCGAAGGCATCGCCTACTGCGAATCGGTCAAGGATTACGTCAGCCGCGAGATCCTGGTCGACATCCTGGACGACACGGAGGAGCACATCGACTGGCTCGAAACGCAGCTGGAGCTGATCGACAAGGTTGGCATTCAGAACTATCTGCAATCGCAGATGGAGCCCGAGGGCGAGTAAGACTCGACGGACGGCAAAAAGAAGGAGGCCTCAGCCTCCTTTTTTTATTGCGCGTGCTCGGCGCATCAGTGCGCGTCGCCGCAGACCGGACACGACGACTGCCGCCCGATGCGCATCGTCGTCCATTCCATCGATAGACCGTCGAGCATCAGCAGACGGCCAGCAAGCGAACGGCCGATGCCGGCGACGAGCTTGAGCGCCTCGGCCGCCTGCACCGTGCCCACCATCCCGACCAGCGGCGAGAACACGCCCATCGTCGCGCACGCCACCTCGGGCGCCGGCTCGTCGGGCGGGAACAGGCAGGCGTAGCACGGTCCGCCTGCGCGGCTGTCGAAGACGCTGATCTGCCCGTCGAAGCGGATGGCGGCTCCCGACACAAGCGGCACGCCTGCCCGTACGCAAGCGAGGTTGGCGGCCTGGCGCGTGGCAAAGTTGTCCGAACAGTCCAGCACCACGCTGACGCCGCCGAGAAGCGCGCCGATGGCATCCGCATCGAGCCGGCGCTGCACGGCATTCACGCGCACGTCCGGGTTCAGCCGCGCGATGGCTGCCTGCGCCGACGCCACCTTGGGCTGCCCGACCGACTCGGTGGTGTGCAGGATCTGGCGCTGCAGATTGGTCAGGTCGACCGTGTCGTCGTCGACGATGGTCAGCGTTCCAACCCCGGCCGCCGCCAGGTAGGGCAGGGCTGCGGCGCCGAGCCCGCCCGCCCCGATGACCAGCGCGTGCGCCTGCAGCAGGCGCGTTTGCCCTTCGATGCCGATTTCGTCGAGCAGGATATGGCGCGAATAGCGCAGCAGTTGATCGTCGTTCATGGCGGTGCAATGAAAAAGGCCGTGCAGTGCACGGCCTCGTAAGTTTGCCAGTGTTCGCCGGGTTGCGTGTCAGCGGGCGCCGGTGGGTTCCGGGGCCGGCTGCACGCTGCTTGCCGGGCCGCTGGGCTTGGGCGCAGCCGGCTCGGAAGCCGGCGCCGCCTTGCCCTTGGGCAGCTTGGCGGGCTGGCTCGATTCCTTGGCGGCCGGCGATTTCACGGCCTTGTCCGGCACGGTCGCGGCTGCGCTTTCCAGCACCGACTTCGAACGCTTGACCGGCTGGCCCTTCAGGTCGGCAATGGCCTGCTGCAGCATGAAGTCGTCGGCCGAGCCGAACTCGATCGGCTTCTTGTTGCGTTCCTTCTCGCGCTGCTCCGGCGTCTTCTTGGCGTTTTCTTCTTCCAGGCGGCGCAGCTCTTCGACGCGGCGCTTTTCGCGCTCCGTCATCTCCGCTTCTTCCGACTCTTGCTTGTTGTGCAGGTGGCGCTCGGTATCGATCTCGCGGGTGATGAGCGCGTCGTCCGGATCGCCTTCCGGATTCTGGTCGACCGGGATATCCGGGCGGATGCCCTTTGCCTGGATCGACTTGCCCGATGGCGTGTAGTAGTACGCGATGGTCAGCTTGATGCCGGTGTCGTTCGACAGCGGGCGCACCGTCTGCACCGAGCCCTTGCCGAAGGTCGTCTTGCCCATCGTCTTGGCACGGTGGTGATCCTGCAGCGCGCCGGCCACGATTTCCGAAGCGGAGGCCGTGTACGCGTTGGTCAGCACGATGATCGGCACGGTCTTGAACTCGGGGTCCAGATTGGCGAGCGGATCGGAATCGAAGTTGCTCAGGCGGTAGTTGGCGAACGTCGTCTTGTACGTGCGCTTCGCGTCCGGCACCTGGCCGTTCGTCGAGACCACCGTCACGTCCGGCGGCAGGAACGCGGCCGACACACCCACAGCGGCCTGCAGCACACCGCCGCCGTTGTTGCGCAGATCCAGGATCAGGCCCTTGAGGTGGCCGTCCTGCTTGGCCAGGTCGTTCAGCTTCTTGGCCAGGTCCGGCACGGTGCGTTCCTGGAAGCTCGTGATGCGCACCCAGGCAATGCCGTCGCCGAGCAGCTTGGCCTTGACCGACTGCACCTGAATTTCAGCGCGGGTGATGGTGAGCGGGAACGTGCGCTCTTCCTTCTTGCGGTAGATGGTCAGCGTGACCTTGGTGCCCGGCGCGCCGCGCATGCGCTTGACGGCTTGCTCGAGCGGCATGCCGCGCACCGGCTTGTCGTCGATGCGGGTGATCAGGTCGCCCGGCTGCACGCCGGCGCGGAAGGCCGGGGTGTCTTCGATCGGGTTGATGACCTTGACAAGACCTTCCTCCTGCGAGATCTCGATGCCCAGGCCGGCAAAGCGTCCCTGGGTGCCCTCCTGCAGCTCCTGGAAGTCCTTCTTGTCGAGGTAGGCCGAATGGGGGTCGAGGCTGGCGACCATGCCCTTGATGGCTTCGGTCAGCAGCTTGTCGTCGTCCACCGGCTCGACATACTCGCGCTTGATCTGGCCAAAGATGTCGGCCATGAGCCTGAGCTTCTCCAGCGGAAGCGGCCCGACCGTCGCATTCTGCGCGGTGGCGGAGAGCTGAAGCGTCGCCAGTACCCCGGTAACGAGGCCGATGGCGATCAAGCTGATGTTCTTGAGCGAAGTTCGCATGTGTCGGGAGCGGACGGTGGGACGGTAGATAAACATGACCCGGGACGGCTTGCGCACATCCCGGGTGTCAGGCTTTGACAGTATAAAGGCGTTGAGGTGCCGCAGCGCCCGTTACGGATTATTTGGACTTGCCCTGGCTGGCCACCGCCGCGAGCGACGCGGCAATTGCTTCCTGGTCGCCCAGGTAGTAATGGCGGATCGGCTTGAGGTTGGCGTCCAGCTCATACACCAGCGGCGTGCCGTTGGGGATGTTCAGGCCGACGATGTCGGCGTCGGAAATGCCGTCGAGGTACTTCACCAGCGCGCGGATGCTGTTGCCATGCGCTGCAATGACGACACGCTTGCCGCTCCGGATGGCCGGCGCAATCGACTCTTCCCACAGCGGCAGCACGCGCGCCACGGTGTCTTTCAGGCATTCGGTCAGGGGCACCTGCTCGCGCGTGAGGCCGGCATAGCGCGGGTTGCCGAAGGCGTCGTTCTCGGCCCCGGGCTCGAGGGCGGGCGGCGGCGTGTCGTAGCTGCGGCGCCAGATCAATACCTGCTCGTCGCCGAACTTGGCGGCCGTCTCCGCCTTGTTCAGGCCCGACAGCGCGCCGTAGTGGCGTTCGTTCAGGCGCCATTCGTTGCGGGTCGGGATCCACATCAGATCCATTTCGTCCTGCACATGCCAAAGCGTGCGTATCGCGCGCTTGAGCACCGAGGTGTAGGCGAGGTCGAAGGTGAAGCCGGCTTCGCGCAGCAGTTTGCCGCCTTGGCGGGCCTGGGCGACGCCCGTATCGGTGAGGTCGACGTCGACCCAGCCGGTGAAGCGGTTCTCGAGATTCCACGTCGATTCGCCGTGGCGGATGAGGACGAGCTTGTGCATGACTGCCATGATGAGAAGTGAGAAAACCTGCGCGCGCGGCCTGCGGCGATCTGTCGACGCCTTGACGTGCGACCGCTGAAACCGGCTATTTTATAATGCCGCCGGCATTGGCTCTCCGAACCGTTCGGACGAGGCCCGACCGACCCATCCCAGGAAACCGATACCGTGAAGTTTTTCGCCGATTACAACAACCTCGCCCTGCTTGCCATCGCCATCGTTTCGGGCGGGCTGCTGGTCTGGTCGTCCGTCCAGCGCCGCATTGCCGGCGGGGGCGGCGCCAAGGTCAGTGCCTCGACGGCCACGCAGCTCATCAACCGCCGCAACGCCGTGGTAGTGGACGTGCGCGAGAGCAGCGAGTACGCCGCCGGCCATCTCCCGCAAGCCAAGCATGCGCCGCTTGGCGAACTCGAAGGCAAGGCGGCCGGCCTTGCAAAGAACAAAGAGACCCCCATCATCCTCGTATGCCAGACCGGCCAGCGCGCCGGGCGGGCGCAAGCAGTGTTGAAGCAGGCCGGTTACAGTGAGGTCTATTCGCTCGAGGGCGGATTGGCCGCCTGGCAGCAGGCAGGCCTTCCGGTCGTGAAGTAACGAAAAGACAACGAGGTTTGATGTTATGGCGCACGTGGTCATGTACAGCACCACCGTCTGCCCCTATTGCGTGGCAGCGGAACGACTCCTGAAGCAGCGCGGCGTCGAGCAGATCGAAAAGATCCTGATCGACCGCGAACCCGGCAAGCGCGAAGAGATGATGGCGCGCACGAACCGCCGCACCGTGCCGCAGATCTACATCGACGATCGACACATCGGCGGCTTTGATGATCTGTCCGCGCTGGACCGCGAAGGCGGCCTGGTGCCGCTGCTGGCCGCCTGACCTGGCGACGCGCTTGCCACACAGAACGCCCGGCCTTGACCGGGCGTTGTATTTTTAGGTGTCCTCGCAATGGCCTGCACCATTGCCTCATGTACCATACGCGTCTTGCACGGCGGACGCGTTCCGCCAAGCACTGACCACATCCATTTTGAAGGCGAGTCATGAGCGACCAGCAACAACAGCAACCGGGCCAGGATGGCCAGCCGTTCTTCAACATTCAGCGCGTCTACCTGAAGGATCTGTCGCTGGAGCAGCCCAACTCGCCGCACATCTTCCTCGAGCAGGAACAGCCGACCGTGGAAGTGCAGGTGGACGTGTCCGCTTCGCAACTGGCCGAGGGCGTGTTTGAAGTGGTCGTCATCGGCACGGTCACGACCAAGGTCAAGGAAAAGGTCGCCTTCCTGGTGGAAGCCAAGCAAGCCGGTATCTTCGACATCCGCAACGTGCCGGCCGAGCAGATGGACCCGCTGCTGGGCATCGCCTGTCCGACCATCGTGTACCCGTACCTGCGCTCGAACATTGCCGACACCATTGGCCGCGCCGGCTTCCAGCCGATCCACTTGGCCGAGATCAACTTCCAGGCGCTGTACGAGCAACGCCTGGCTGCCGCGATGGAAGAGGCGCAAGCCCAGGGCGGCGGCGCCGGTCTGGTGATGCCGGACGGCTCGAAGGCCACGCACTGAAGACGAGGCGCACCGCGCCTGAAGCCCGCGCCGGCCGCACGCTCGCGCGGGTATTTTTTTGCCTGACCGATGTTGAACACGCGCATGCGAATTTCCGTTCTGGGTGCCGGCGCCTGGGGCACCGCCCTCGCCAGCCATGCCGCGCAATCGCACGATGTCGTGCTGTGGGGCCGCGATGCCAGCCTCGTTGCGCAGATGGCCGCCACGCACGTCAATGCAACGTATCTGCCGGGCATCGCGCTGCAGGCAATGCTGCGGTTTTCCGATGACCTGCAAGCGGCGCTCGACCACGCAGCGGGTGACGACGCACTCGCCGTCATTGCATCGCCCGTGGCGGGCTTGGCCGATCTGACGCGTGCCGTTGCCGAGCATGGCGGCGTGAGCAACGTCATCTGGCTGTGCAAGGGCTTCGACCCCGAGACGGGAGCATTGCCCCACGCCATCGTTGCAGAGGTCCTTCGCCAGACCGGGCGCAGCGATCTGGCAACCGGTGTGCTGTCCGGCCCCAGCTTCGCCAAGGAAGTCGCACAGGGCCTGCCGTGCGCGATGACCGTCGCATCGACCAACGACACGCTGTGCAGGTTCACGCAGCGCGGCTTTCACCATCACGCCATGCGCGTGTATGCAAGCGACGACCTGGTCGGCGTGGAGGTGGGCGGCGCGGTCAAGAACGTGCTCGCGATCGCCACTGGTGCCGCGGACGGCCTCGGCCTGGGCCTGAACGCGCGCGCCGCGCTGGTCACGCGCGGGCTGGCCGAGATGACGCGCCTTGGGCTTGCGCTTGGCGGCCGGCCGGAGACTTTCATGGGACTCACCGGCATGGGCGATCTGCTGCTCACCGCCACCGGTGATCTGTCACGCAACCGGACAGTCGGGATGCAGCTTGCGCAAGGCCGCACGCTCGACGACATCCTGCACAGCCTCGGTCATGTTGCCGAGGGCGTGCGTTGCGCACGCGCGGTCGCGGCACTGGCTCGTGACCGGGGCGTCGATATGCCGATCACGTTTACCGTCTGCGAAGTCCTGTTCGAAGGGCTGGCGCCCGCGCGCGCGGTGGAGCGCCTCTTGCAACGCGACGCCAAGTCGGAGTCCGCGCGCTAGGACGGGGTGCGGCGCTGTGTGTTCAGGCGCCGCCCGCGAATCCGTTCTGCCGCCACGCCTCGAAGACGACCACCGCCACGGTGTTCGACAGATTCAGGCTGCGGTTGTTGGGGCGCATCGGCAGGCGGATGCGCTGTGACGCCGGAAACCACTCGCGTCGTTCTTCGGATAATCCGCGCGTTTCGGATCCGAACACGAACCAGTCTCCGGGTTGGAAGGCCATGCTGGCAAACGGCGTCGAGCCGCGCGTAGTGAGCGCGAACATGCGGCTGGGATCAGGTTGCGCATTGCGCAGAAAGGCGCCCCAATCGGCATGCACGCGCATCGTCGCGTACTCGTGGTAGTCCAGGCCCGCGCGCCGCATGCGCGCGTCTTCAAGCGGAAAGCCCAGCGGTTCGATCAGGTGCAACTGCGCGCCCGTGTTGGCGCACAGGCGGATCACGTTGCCCGTGTTGGGCGGGATTTCGGGCTCGACGAGGACGACGTTGAACATGGCTGCGATGGCGGGAAAACTCCGGCGGCGAGCTTATCCACATTGGGAAGGGTTGTCACGCCGCCACAGCGTTCGGTGGCGGGCGCGACAGAATGTCGCATAAGCACGCCGTCACGGCGTGCGCAAGGCCACGACATTCGTGACGCGCAGCGCGCCCGCGCGTTTGAGTTGCGTGGCGATCTCGCCGAGCGTGGTGCCGGTGGTCATCACATCGTCCACGACGCCGACATGGCGCCCGGCGATGCGGGCCGGCTCGGCGACGACAAACGCACCGTGCAGGTTGGCGAGCCGCTCGGCGCGGTCCAGCGTGGCCTGAGCGGGATTGTCGCGCACGCGCCGCAAGGCGGTGGGCAGGGCGGCGATCTGCAACTGCCCCTCCAGCCGCCGCGCGATCTCCCACGCCTGGTTGTAGCCGCGCAAGCGCAGGCGTGCGGGGGCGAGCGGCACCGGTACCAGGACGTCCGGCAGCCTACCCGGCGCGGCGCGCAACGCCTCCCCGAGCCGACCTGCCAGCCAGCCGGCGAGCGGCAACTGGCCGCGGAACTTCAATCCGGTGACGAGATGGTCGAGCGGCCAGCCGTAATCCGCAAGGGTGACGGTCGCATCAAAGTCGGGCGCGCCGGCGAGGCAGGCGTGGCAATGGCGGGCAAGATGCCGCGTTTCCAGCGCAATGGCGCACTGTATGCAGCGGCGCCTGCCGAGCAGCGGGGCAAGGTCGTCCATGCAGCCGGCGCAGACGAGCTCGCGCTGGACCGCACCGCACACAGCGCACGCGCACGGCAGCAACTCCCGCAAACCGGCGCGAAACCATGCAGATAACGCGTGTTTGAGCATCAAAAAACCGCTATCTAAGCCGTTTGGCGGCCATGGCGCCATCGGACGGCGCCTCAAACTGCGCGCCGGTATACTTGGCAACCGCAGTTTCCCGCTGGTTCTTTGATGTCCGATCCCATCCTCGCCCGTCCTGCCGCCCTGCGGCGCGCCTTCGACCGCCGCGCCGCGCGTTTCGCCGACGTGGATTTCCTGCTGCGCGAGGTCGGCAGCCGCATGCACGATCGGCTGTCCTATATCAAGGCCACGCCGTCGCGCGCGCTCGACCTCGGATGCGGCCTCGGGCAAGGGCTGGCGGTGCTGCGTGCGCAGTATCCGGATGCGCAGATCTGCGGCGTGGACTGGTCTGCCGCCATGCTGGCGCGGGCGCAGACGCTTGACCCGCAGCGCACCGATGCCGGCTGGCTCGGTCGCCTGCTGAAGAAGCGCCCCGTATTCGATTTCGCCCAGGCCGATTTTCGGGCGCTGCCGTTTGCCGCTGCGTCGTTCGACCTGCTCTGGTCGAACTTGGCGCTGCACTGGGATCCGGCGCCGCACGCGATCTTTCCGGAGTGGCACCGCGTGACGTCGGAGGGCGGGCTGCTCATGTTCAGCCTGTTCGGGCCCGATACGCTGCGCGAGCTGCGCAGTGCGCTGGCGGGCATCGACGCGGGCGTCCACACGCTGCGCTTTGTCGACATGCACGACATTGGCGACATGCTCGTGCACAGCCGCTGGTCCACGCCCGTGATGGACATGGAGCAGCTCACCATCACGTACGAAACCCCGCAGGCGCTGCTGGCCGATGTGCATCTGCTGGGCGGCATGGCGGGGCTGGCCGATGAAGCGGGCCGCAGCCTCGCCGGTGCGGGCCTGCATACGCCGCGGTGGCGCCAGCGGCTATTTGACGCGCTCGACGCCCAGCGCAATCCGGACGGGCTCATTCCGCTGACCTTCGAAGTCGTTTACGGCCACGCCTGGAAGCTCGCGCCGAGCCTCCGGCAGGCGCTGGACGAGCAAGGCAGGGCCATGATTCCGATCGACCAGATCGGTCGCAAACCGCGCGCCTGAAACGCTTCCGCGGCCAACAACGGTATTGACGGGGTCTTGTCAAGCCGGGACTTGCATAAAGGCGCTTTGCCTTGTTTGGGGTCAATTGCAAACATATAATGCGCCAGTTTGTCGCAGCAGTCCCCCAAAGGCCTATCCCGTTTTTTGCCACGGGCGAACCGTACGGGTATGCATCCGAGGCAGGAGTGGTTCAATGCACGACATTGGAATCGCGCTCCAGCCAGCGTGCGGCGCCTCCAACATCCCGGAATCGCCGCGGAAGAACTGGCTCATGAAGCGAAACTGCTCGCTTTCACCTCGCCAGGTCGGCTGGTTCTACCTCTCGATTGTCATCCTCTCGTTCGCGATCGCTTCGTTCTTTGCGTGGCAAGGCGCCTGGTTGGTGTTGCCTTTCTCGGGACTGGAGGTCGCGATTCTCGGATGGGCATTGCTGTACTATGCCCGCCACGCCTCCGATTACGAGCACGTCTGGCTGGACGACGATGCGCTGGTGATCGAGCAGGTTTTTGCGAACCGACGGATTCGCCACGTCTTCAACGCACGCTGGGTGCGGGTGGAGCTGGAGGATCCGCTGCGAGAGCAGGTCGCGCTGTGTTCGAGCGGGCGCGTCGTGCGGGTGGGGAGGTTTCTTGATCCTGCCGGCCGGCGACGTTTCGCAGACGAGCTTTCCCGGTGTTTGGAGCTTGGGCCGCCACCCCACGTTCCGTGAGCCTCGCGCCGGGGCAGAGTGGAATCTGTAAATTGTGGGACAACGAAAAATGAAAATGTTGAATAAGACATTGGCAAGTTTGCTGGCGGCAGGCTCACTCCTCGCCCTCAGTCAAACGGCCCTGGCAGTGGAAGACATGCCGGGCGGCCCCGCAGTGCGGCAGCTCAATCTCGCGCCCCCGGTCACCAAGATCGCTGCCGAGATCCATTGGCTGCACTGGATGATGCTGATCATCTGTATCGTGATCTTCATCGGTGTGTTCGGGGTGATGTTCTACTCCATTTTCAAGCACCGTAAGTCGGTCGGCCACAAGCCTGCGACGTTCCACGAAAGCACCACGGTTGAAATCATCTGGACCATCGTGCCGTTCCTGATCGTGATCGGGATGGCGCTGCCGGCCACCAAGGCCGTGGTCGCCATGAAGGACACCACCAATTCCGACCTCACCATCAAGGCCACCGGCTACCAGTGGAAGTGGGGTTATGACTACCTGAAGGGCGAAGGCGAGGGCATCTCGTTCCTCTCCACGCTCACCACCCCGCGCGACCAGATCAACAACCAGGCGCCCAAGAGCAACACGTACCTGGTCGAGGTCGACAACGAACTCGTCGTGCCGGTCAATCGCAAGGTGCGCATCGTGACCACGGCCAACGACGTGATCCACTCGTGGATGGTGCCGGCATTTGCCGTCAAGCAGGATGCGATTCCGGGGTTCGTGCGCGACACGTGGTTCAGGGCGGAGAAGGTCGGCGTGTACCGCGGCCAATGCGCGGAGCTGTGCGGCAAGGAACACGCCTTCATGCCGATCGTCGTGCGTGTGCTTTCGCAGGATGACTACACCAAGTGGGTCGACGGCAAGAAGAAGGAAATGGCCGCGAAGGCCGATGACCCGAACAAGACCTACACGCTGGACGAGCTGAAGTCGCGCGGCGAGAAGGTCTACGCCGCCAACTGCGCGGTGTGCCACCAGCCGAACGGCAAGGGCGGCGGCCCGTTCCCGGCGCTGGACGGCTCGAAGATTGCGAACGGCCCGCTGGCTGAGCACCTGAACATCGTGCTGCACGGCAAGGCTGCGATGCCGCCCTGGGCGTCGGCGCTCAACGATGTGGAGATCGCCGCCGTCGTCACCTACGAGCGCAACAACTGGGGTAACCACACGGGTGATCTGCTGCAGCCTTCGCAGGTGAAGGATGCGCGCGGCGGCAAGATGCCGGAAGGCGGCGGCGCCAAGACCGCTGCAACAGAATCCGCCGGCAAGGTGGCGTCCCAACAGGCGACTGCGGCGCAAGACCGCAGCGCCGGCTGATTGATCGTCTGCGTGACGAACCGAACCCAAGGAGTTCTTCGATGAGCACCGCTGTTACGCACCCGCAAGATCACGCGCACGGTCATGGAGACGACCACGCGCACGACCATCCGCACGGCTGGCGCCGCTGGCTGCTTGCGACCAACCACAAGGACATCGGTACGCTGTACCTGCTGTTCTCGTTCATGATGCTGCTCTCGGGCGGCACGCTGGCGCTGCTGATCCGCCTGGAGCTGTTCCAGCCGGGCCTGCAGTTCTTCCATCCGGAGCTGTTCAACCAGTTCACCACGCTGCATGGCCTGATCATGGTGTTCGGCGCGATCATGCCGGCCTTCGTGGGCTTTGCGAACTGGATGATTCCGCTGCAGGTCGGGGCCTCCGACATGGCCTTCGCGCGGATGAACAACTTCAGCTTCTGGCTGCTGCCGCCTGCGGCGATCCTGCTGGTGGGCTCGTTCTTCGTGCCGGGCGGTGCCACCGCCGCGGGGTGGACGCTGTATGCGCCGCTGTCGGTGCAGATGGGCCCGGGCATGGACATGGCCATCTTTGCTGTCCACATCATGGGTGCCTCGTCGATCATGGGCGCGATCAACATCATCGTGACCATCCTGAACATGCGCGCACCCGGCATGACGCTGATGAAGATGCCGATGTTCTGCTGGACATGGCTGATCACGGCGTACCTGCTGATCGCCGTGATGCCGGTGCTGGCAGGCGCGATCACCATGGTGCTGACCGACCGCCACTTCGGCACGAGCTTCTTCTCGGCAGCCGGCGGCGGCGACCCGGTGATGTACCAGCACATCTTCTGGTTCTTCGGGCACCCCGAGGTGTACATCATGATCTTGCCGGCGTTCGGCATCATCAGCCAGATCGTGCCGGCCTTCGCGCGCAAGCCGCTGTTCGGCTACAGCTCGATGGTGTACGCCACGGCGTCGATCGCCATCCTGTCGTTCATCGTGTGGGCGCACCACATGTTCACGACGGGCATGCCTGTGACGGGCCAGCTGTTCTTCATGTACGCGACGATGCTGATCGCGGTGCCGACCGGCGTGAAGATCTTCAACTGGGTGGCCACGATGTGGCGCGGCTCGATGACGTTCGAGACGCCGATGCTGTTTGCGATCGGTTTCATCTTCGTGTTCACCGTGGGCGGCTTCACGGGCCTGATCCTGGCCGTGGCCCCGATCGATATCCAGCTGCAGGACACCTACTACGTGGTGGCGCACTTCCACTACGTGCTGGTGGCCGGTTCGCTGTTCGCGCTGTTCGCGGGCTTCTACTACTGGGGTCCGAAATGGTCGGGCTACATGTACAGCGAGACGCGCGGCAAGATCCACTTCTGGGGTTCGATGATCACCTTCAACCTCACGTTCTTCCCGATGCACTTCCTGGGCCTGGCCGGCATGCCGCGCCGCTATGCGGATTACCCGCAGCAGTTCGCCGACTTCAACGCGATCGCGTCGATCGGTGCGCTGGGCTTCGGCCTGATGCAGGTGTATTTCTTCTTCTTCGTGGTGCTGCCGTCGTACCGCGGTGGCGAGAAGGCTGCCGACAAGCCGTGGGATGGCGCGGAAGGCCTGGAGTGGACCGTGCCTTCGCCGGCGCCGTTCCACACCTTTGAAGAACCGCCGCTGGTCAAGTAATGCAGGTGTCGCGGGGCTGGCCGGTGCCGGCCTCGCGATCCTCCGGACAACGATGTCGAATCCAGAAAAAAGCCCAACGCCCGAGCAGCGTGCCAGCAACCGGCGTCTCGCGTTCATCCTTGCCACGATTGCGTTGGTTTTCTTTCTGGGTGTGATTTTCAAGCGCGTCGTGTTCGGCGCATAGCCGGCCGCGGCAACACCGATCGCTGAGCGAGACCGCACATGAGCCAAACGCCGGCCAAGCCGGAGCCCTCCGAAGACACCAGCGCTGCTGACCGCGGCCTGAACCGGGCCATGCTCGGCAAGCTGGCCGTCGTGGTGGTGATGATGTTCGGGTTCGGCTATGCGCTCGTGCCGCTGTACAAGAAGATCTGCGAGGTCACGAACATCAACGTGCTGACCACGCGCGATTACGACGGCGGGGCGCTGCGCAACACGCAGGTCGACCAGACGCGCACGATCACGGTGGAGTTCGATTCGAACAGCCAGGGGCCGTTCCGCTTCCGCCCGGTCCAGAACAGCATGGAAGTCCACCCGGGCGAGATCAGCCAGATCGTCTACGAGGTAGTAAACAAGGAGGGGCGCACGGTCGAGGCTCAGGCCATCCCGAGCTATGCGCCCAAGCAGGCCACCGAGTTCTTCAAGAAGATCGAGTGTTTCTGCTTCAAGCAGCAGACGTTGGCCGCCAACGAATCGCGCGAGATGCCGGTGGTGTTTGTCATTGATCCGGATCTTCCGAAGGACGTGAAGACGATCACCTTGTCCTACACTTTCTTTGAAATCGGCAAGCCGGTGGCGCAGGCGCCCACCGTGCCCGGTAGGGGAACGTGAGGACATGGACGAACTGAAAGAAGCGACCCGACGGCGCGCATCCTTCGCGCAGACGATGAAGGCGGTGTTCTGGTCCTTCTTCGGTGTGCGCAAAGGCCAGGATCACGACCGCGACATGGCGCAGCTGAACCCTGTGCACGTGATCATCGCGGGCGTTCTGGCGGCGGTGCTGTTCATCGTCGTGCTGTTGATGATCGTGCGCGCCGTGGTCGGTTGAGCGGTGGGTTGAGGAGACGGCCTGCGCAGTCGGTGGTGAGGCGGTGAGGCCGGGCAACATCGAGTGGATTCTTAAAAAAACAGAGCTGGAGAAAAAGAGATGAGTGCGAATCGAGCGAATGCTCCGTACTACTTCGTGCCCGGGCCGTCGCGGCATCCGATTTCGGCGAGCGTCGGCCTGCTGATCGTGCTGCTGAGCTCCGCAGCGTGGGTGAACGCCCAGCCGTGGGCGCCGTGGACGTTCCTGATCGGCCTGCTGTGGTTCCTGTTCGTGCTGCGCGCCTGGTTTGCCGACGCCATCTCGGAGTCGGAAGGCGGCCGGTATGGCGACCGCGTAGACGCCTCGTTCCGCTGGTCGATGAGCTGGTTCATCTTCTCGGAAGTGATGTTCTTCGCGGCGTTCTTCGGTGCGCTGTTCTATGCCCGCACCATCTCCATGCCGTGGCTGGGCGACCTGAACAACAAGCTGCTGTGGCCCGACTTCAACGCGATCTGGCCGAACGCCGGCCCCGCCGGCACGGTGGCACCGTTCACGACGATGGGCCCGTGGCCGATCCCGACGATCAACACCGCGCTCCTGCTGACCTCCGGCGTGACGCTCACCTGGGCCCACCACGCGCTGCGTGAAGGCAAGCGCGCGCAGGTGATCCAGGGTCTGCTGCTGACGATCATCCTGGGCTTCACGTTCATGGGCTTCCAGGCGTACGAGTACATTCACGCCTATCACGAACTCAACCTGAAGCTGACCTCGGGGATCTATGGCTCGACGTTCTTCCTGCTTACCGGCTTCCACGGTTTCCACGTGACGATGGGCGCGATCATGCTGGCGGTGGTGCTGGGCCGCGTGATCAAGGGCCATTTCACGCCGGAGCACCACTTCGCGTTCGAGGGCGCCGCGTGGTACTGGCACTTTGTGGACGTGGTGTGGCTTGGCCTGTACGTGGTCGTGTACTGGCTATAAACCGAGCGTAGGATTGGGGCGGCCTCGCGCTGCCCGATGATCCTGCCAAGACAATGCCGCAGACGGGACACCGCTGCGGCGTTTTCGTTTTTCTGCCGGCCGATTGCGCCGCTACTGGCCCATGGGAATGCCGGTGCTGTGGATCCAGCCCAGCCGGTTGGCCACCAGGATGAAGATGAACAGCGCAATCGAAAAGCCGACGCGGAACATCAACGAGCGGACGGTGCGGCTGCTGTGGCCCTTGTCGCGCATCAGGAAGAACAGTGCGGAGGCAAGGCTGCCGAGAATCAGCAGGAACGCGATGGCAACGACGATGCGCATGGAGGCGGATAGGTTGGAAACGGGCGTGGTGGATTATCTCACCGAGGGCGCGCAATGACCGTGCGGGTGCCGCTGCGCGACTGGTTTGCGCCCGTGCCGATGATCGCCGGTGTGGCGCTGATCGCCCTCACGTGCGCGCTCGGCCGCTGGCAGCTCCAGCGTGCGCACGAGCGCATTGAGCGGCAGGCGCGCATCGTCGCCTTGCAGAATGCGCCGGCCCAGCGCATTACTGCGCAGCCGGTGGCAGCCGATGCGGTGCTGTATCGGCCGGTGCTGCTGCGCGGCACATTCGATGTGGCGCACACGGTTTTGCTCGAAAACCGGCCCCATGTGACCAACGGCGTGTCGCGCCCGGGCTTCGAGGTGCTGATTCCGCTGGTGCTGGAGGGCGCCGGCCGGCGCGCCGTGCTCGTCAATCGCGGCTGGCTGCCGCGCGATCCGGTCGACCGCACACGCATTGCGCCATACACCACCCCCGCCGGGGAAGTGCAGGTCGAAGGGATGGCCGTGCCCCATGCCAGCCGTGTCTTCAGCCTGGGCGGAAAGGACGCCGCGGATGAAGCCGGCCAGCGACTTAGGCAGAATATCGACCTCGACGCGTTCGCGCGCGAAATCGGCATGCCGCTGCAACCGTTCGTGGTACAGCAGGAATCCGACGCGCAGGACGGCCTGGCGCGCGATTGGCCGCGCGCCGACCTGGGCGCCGACCGCAATTACGGCTACGCATTCCAGTGGTTTGCAATGGCCGCTGGGGTGCTGGGGCTGATGGTCTTCTACGGCGTGCGACGCTATCGTCGCTTGGCGGGCGCTTCAGAGCCCGCGTGAATACGAACTCGCGTTGCGGCTTAGTGCCGCAGCCACATGGATTGGGAATCACATGGTGAATCAGGAAACCGCGCCGGGCACGCTCGAAGCCCCCGCCGACCCGCGCATCGACGCACGCACACGCCGGGGCCGCTTGATGATGCTGTTCCTGCTGCTGGTGTGTGCGTCCCCGGTGATTGCGTCGTACCTCGCCTATTACGTCTTCACGCCCGCCGGCGGCAAGGCGGCGTATGGCACGCTGGTCGACCCGCAGCGCCCGATCCCGGCCAACCTCATGGTGCAGGACGAGCACGGCGCCGAAGTGCCGCTCGCGAGCCTCAAGGGCAAGTGGCTGATGGTGTCGGTGGACGGCAGCGCCTGCGACGACCACTGCGCGCGCAAGCTCTTCACCATGCGCCAGCTGCGCATCGGCCAAGGGCCGGACCGCGACCGCATCGTTCCCGTCTGGCTCGTCACCGACCGCGGCGACATCGACCCGCGCCTCGTCCAGGCCTACAACGACGACTACGCCGCCGTGCGCTTCCTGCGGGCGCCCCAGTTGCCCGGGAACTGGCTGACCGATGGCAAGACATTGCCCGCCGATCATCTCTTCTTGGTGGACCCGCTTGGCAACCTGATGATGCAGTTCCCGAAGGATCCCGACCCGAAAAAGGTCCGCGGGGACCTCACGCGTCTGCTCAAGTATTCGCGCATCGGATAAGCCATGCTGTTGCAACTCGCTTCCATCGGCATCCTGATCGCGCTGATCCCGCTGTGCTACGTGCTGGTCAAGGGTGACCGCAACAAGTATCGCAAGCTGGTGTGGATCACGGCGTTCCTGACGCTGGACCTGATCATGTTCGGCAGCTTCACGCGGCTGACCGATTCGGGCCTCGGCTGTCCGGATTGGCCCGGCTGCTACGGCACGTCCAACCCGTTCCACGCGCGCGACGACATCCATGCTGCGCAGCTTGCGATGCCCAGCGGCCCGGTCACGTGGATGAAGGCGTGGATCGAGATGACGCACCGCTACTTTGCGATGGCGGTGGGCGTGCTGATCATCACGCTGGTCGTGGTGGCATGGGTCAAGCGCCGGGAGTTGAAGCAATCTCCGTGGTATGCGACGGCCGTGCTCGCGCTGGTGTGCGTGCAGGGCGCATTCGGCGCGTGGACCGTCACGCTGAAGCTGCAGCCGGCGATTGTGGTGACGCACCTGCTGCTGGGCATGTCGCTGCTCGCGTTGCTCATCTGGCTCGGCTGCAAGAACGATGCGCCGCGCCGGGTGGACGAGCGTGCCGCTTCACTGCGCGCGGCGGCCGTCGCCGGCCTCGTGCTGCTGATCGTGCAGATCGCGCTGGGCGGCTGGGTCAGTACGAACTATGCGGTGCTCGCCTGTACCGACTTCCCGCTGTGCAACGGCCAGTGGGTTCCGCCGATGGATTTTGCGCACGGCTTCACATTCTGGCGCCAGCTCGGCCGTACCGCCGGCGGTGAGTTCATTTCCCACGATGCGCTTGTCGCCATCCACTGGACGCACCGCGTGTTTGCCGTGGTCGTGCTGAGCTACCTGGTGTGGTTAGGGCTTCGTGCGCGGCGTATCGACGGCATGGGCCGCGTGGCGACCGTGCTGCTCATCGTACTGGCGGTGCAGCTCGGCACCGGCCTATCGAACATCGTGCTTGGGTGGCCGTTGCTGGCTGCCGTGGCGCACAACGGTGGAGCAGCGATGCTGCTGCTGCTGATGGTGCGCCTGCATTACCTGATCGGGCTCGCGCGGGCGCGCGTGCCAATGCCTGCGGCAGTGGCCGCCGTCTGACCGTTTCCCATGAATACCGTGGCTTCTCCCTCGACTTCCACTCAACTCCCCGGCTGGCGACATACCGCGGCGCAGTACGCAGCCTTGACCAAGCCGCGCGTCACGCAGCTCGCCGTGTTCTGCGCCGTCATCGGCATGTTCCTGGCCACGCCGGGCATGGTGCCGTGGCCGGTGCTCATTGGCGGCGCGGTCGGCATCTGGCTGTTTGCCGGTGCCGCCTTCGCGATCAACTGCCTGGTCGAGCGCAAGATCGACGCGATGATGCGCCGTACGGCCTGGCGCCCGTCGGCCAGCGGCGAGCTGGGCACGCGGCAGATCCTGGTGTTCTCGGTGGTGCTGGGCGGTGCAGGTATGTGGACGCTGCACGTGTTCGCCAACGACCTGACGATGTGGCTGACCTTCGCCACCTTCATCGGCTACGCGATCATCTATACGTTGCTGCTCAAGCCGGCCACGCCGCAGAACATCGTGATCGGGGGCCTGTCCGGTGCGATGCCGCCGGCGCTGGGCTGGGCCGCGGTCGCCAACAGCGTGCCGGCCGAGGCGTGGATCCTGGTGCTGATCATCTTCACCTGGACGCCGCCGCACTTCTGGGCGCTGGCGTTGTACCGCCGCGCCGACTACGCCAAGTCCGGCCTGCCGATGCTACCGATCACCCACGGCGAGAAATACACGCTGCTGCACATCCTGCTGTACACGCTGATCATGATCGCCGCGACCATCCTCCCGTTCGTGTATGGCATGAGCGGCTACATCTACCTCGGGACGGCGCTGCTGCTCGGCTTCGGCTTTCTCGCCTATGCGTGGCGCATGTACCGCAATTACTCCGATGCGCTGGCGCAGAAGACCTTCCGCTATTCGATCGTGTATCTCTCCATCCTGTTTGCCGCGCTGCTGGTGGACCACTACTTCAAGTTCGGCCCCACCCTGACGCCGGGCGCGACGCTGTGACGCATGCCCACATCGGCAAGTGAGTGCCGCAGGCGTTACGCTAGGCGGCCTCCTTTCAACCTGACGACCATGCTTTCGTTCCGACCATTCCGTGCCACGCTGTTTGCCGTGCTTGCAACCGCCGTGCTGGCCCTGGCCGCGTGCACCGACAAGCCGGCCTTCAAGAATCTGGACATCACCGGCTCCAAGAGCTTCGGCACCGATTTCTCGCTCACCGACCACACCGGCAAGCGCCGCACGCTGCAGGACTTCCGGGGCAAGGTCGTCGTGATGTTCTTCGGCTACACGCACTGCCCCGACGTGTGCCCGACCACGCTGGCCGAACTGCGCGCCGTGATGGATACCCTCGGCAAGGACGCCGACCGCGTGCAGGTGCTGTTCGTGACCGTCGACCCCGAGCGCGACACGCAGGACCTGCTGGCCAAGTACGTGCCGGCGTTCGACCCGCGTTTCATCGGTCTGCGCCCCGCCAACGAGGCCGAGCTGCAGAAGGTCGCGAAAGACTTCAAGGTGTACTACAGCAAGGTGCCCGGCAGCTCGCCGGACAACTACACGATGGACCACACCGCGGGCAGCTACATGTTCGATCCGAAGGGCAACCTGCGGTTGTTCATCAAGCACGGCCAGGGCCCCGAGCCGATCGCGCACGACATCAAGCTGCTGCTCGACTGATCCGCACAGCCGCCGCAGGTGCCCAAAGAAAAAGCCCGCCAAGTCTGGCGGGCTTTCTTATGGCTGGAAGCGGCAATTACGCAAAGGCCTGCAGGGCGCCCTTCATCTTTTTCATCGCTGCGGCTTCGATCTGGCGGATGCGCTCGGCCGAAACGCCGAACTCGTCTGCCAACTCGTGCAGCGTGGCGCCGCCCGATCCATCGTCGTTCACGTTCAGCCAGCGCGCTTCGATGATGCGGCGGCTGCGGTCGTCGAGCTTGGCCAGCGCCGTCTCGATGCCTTCGCTTTGCAGGCGGTCGTGGCTGCGCGCTTCGATCACGCGGGTCGGCTCGTTGTGCGTGTCGGCCAGGTAGGCGATCGGAGCGAACGACTCTTCGCCGTCATCCATCTGGCCTTCCAGCGCGATGTCGCCGCCCGAGAGGCGCGTTTCCATCTCGCGTACCTCGGCGCCCTTGACGTTCAGCTCGGCGGCCACGGCGTCGATCTCGTCGGACGTGAACGTCGCCTGCGCGTCCTGCTTGTGGCTGCGCAGATTGAAGAACAGCTTGCGCTGCGCTTTGGTGGTGGCCACCTTGACCATGCGCCAGTTCTTCAGGATGTACTCGTGCATCTCGGCCTTGATCCAGTGCATTGCGTACGAAACGAGACGCACGCCCTGGTCAGGATCGAAGCGCTTGACGGCCTTCATCAGGCCGATGTTGCCTTCCTGAATCAGGTCGGCATGCGGCAGGCCGTAGCCGAGGTACTGACGGGCGATCGACACCACCAGGCGCAGGTGCGAGAGCACCAGGCGGCGGGCGGAATCGAGATTGCCGGTGGCGCGATAGTCGCGCGCGAGCTGTCGTTCTTCTTCGGCAGACAGCATCGGCACCCGGTTGACGCTCTGGATGTAGGCGTCGATGTTGCCCAGGTTGCCGGGGAACGCCAGCGCCCACGCGTTGGCCGACGGCTGCGTGGCGATGGCGGAAGCGGTGTTCACGGGAATGATTGCGTTCACTCAGGACTCCTGTCGAAATCCAGTGGAGGTTTGGAGAGGCATGTTAGCACTCCAACCGGATGAGTGCTAATAGGACTTTTTTGAGCGGTTGATAGTTCCCGTAAATTAGAAGATTTGCTCCGATAGTGTGATGTTTGCGCCGCAGCAAATTCGGCGGCGCACCCTGTCATAGACCGGCAATCGGGCCATCGGTTCGCGGCTAGGCTGCCGTGTCACGGCCACGTGACTTGGCCCAGTACAGGCCTTGGTCCGCCTCACGCAACGCGGCGTCCGGGTCGCTTATTTCGGGCCCCGGGCAGGCCACGCCGATGCTCGCGGTGACGTGCACCACCATGTCGCCGGGGAGGTGAATCGGGGGGCGGATCGCGTTGATGGCCTTCTGTGCCGTGTGCAACGCATCCTCGGGCGCGTCGATGGGGTCGAGAAGGATGATGAATTCGTCACCTGCGAGTCGGGCCACCGTGTCCGTGCGGCGCACGGCACGCTGCAGCCGCTGGGCGACCTCCACGAGGACCGCATCGCCGGCGGCGTGGCCGTAGGTGTCATTGATGCGCTTGAAGTGGTCGACGTCGAGATACAGCACGCCCAGCGATGCGGGCACGCGGTGGCGGCGTTTCAGCGCCGCCCGCAGGCGTTCGTACAGTTCGTAGCGGTTGGGCAGGCCGGTGAGGGCATCGAAGCGCGCCATGCGCGAGAGCTCCATCTCGCTGCGCTTGGCTTCGGTCACGTCCTGGACGAACGCGTAGATGCCGTAGCGCCCGTCGGCGGTCTCGGCCGCGTCTGGCACAAGCTGCCCGCGGAAGTGTCGCGTGGGGCTGCGCGTCCCGCTCGCGTGCGCCTTTTCGTACCACGGCGCGGTGATCTCGAACTCGACCGGCTCGCCGCGCACCGCGCGCTGCAGATAGGGCGCCAGCAGGGCATACGTGCCCGGTGTGAAAACCTGCTCGGCCGGCTGGCCGCAGACCTCCTCCGGCGTGCGCTGCAGCCAGCGCGCGTGTGTGACGTTGCAGAACGTGAAGATTCCATGCGGATCGATGTACGAGACGAGCAGCGGCGCGTTGTCGAGCACCAGCTTGAGCGCGCGTTCGCTGCGCGCCAGGGCCTGCTCGGCCGTGGTGCGTGCGGTCAGATCCTGCAGGATCGAGAAGTAGCCGCGCAGCATGCCGCGGTCGTCGTAATCGGGGGAGTAGTGGCCGCTCAGGTAGCGCGGCACGCCGGTGCGCATGGACGTGATCTCGAACTGCACCGGATAACCGGCCAGCACCTCGGCCATGTACGGCAGCAGCGCGCGGTAGTCCTCTGACGTGTAGATATCGCTGACGTGGCGTTCAAGCAGTGCCTCTTCGGTGCAGTCGAACGCTTCGAGCATCGTACGGCTGGCAAAGCGCAGGATGCCGTCGGGATCGACGTAGCTCAGCTGCGCCGGCACGTTGTCGGCCACCAGGCGCAGTTGTTCGCGGCTTGCGCGCAGCGCGTCGCGGCGGCGCTCGAGGTCTTCGTTGGCCGTGCGCAGCGCGCGCTCCGAAGCGGCGAGCCTGTTGGCAAATGGCCGCACCGTCAGACGGATCACCAGCACGCTGCCCAGCATCACGCACACCATGAGCGCTGCCAGCCGCTCGAATTGCGCGCGCATGGGTGCGTAGAGTTCCGCGCTCGCGATCTTGCTGATCAATGCCAGGCCGGTATGACCGATGGGCGTATAGCTGAACGAGGTCGGCATGCCGTGGATGTCCTGCCATTGGCCGTAGCCCGCCTGGCCTGCCAGTGCCAGGCGCGACGGCAGCGGCCGACGGTCCACCGTCAGGGCCGGCAGCTCGAAGACGTACGCATCAAAGCGCTGCGGAAAAGACATCGCCCGGCCACGCGCATCCAGCCCTGACATAGCGAAGGTTTCCGTCGTGCCGGCATCGCGCACGCCGGCGTAGCGGGCCGTCATTTTGGCCAGCGGCTGCTCGGCGACCAGCCAGCCGATGTGCGCGCCATCGGCCATGACGGGCGTTCCGGTGCGCATCGCAAAACCGTGTACCCATTGCAGCGAAACGCGCTCCGGGGCCAGCCCCACGTGCAGCGGTATCGACAGTTCCGGACCGCGCACCGGCGCACCGAGGCTGACTACGCCGTCGCCGCCGAGGGTGCGCAACTGGAGGTATGAATAGCCTTGGTCGCGATACGCCTGCAACGCGGTGGCGCCGCGCAGGCGCGCCGCGGTGTCGGCTGGATGGCGCAGTGCCTCCTGGACATGCGTCGCCGCCGCGATGAGGCGCGGACTTTCGGCGCGCAAGGTGAGCACCTGATCCAGTTCCTGTGCATAGCTGCCGAGCGCCCGTGCCCGCGTCATGCCAAACATCACGCTGGCGCTGTCGACCTGGATGATGAACGCCGTGATCGTGGCGCCAAGCCCCGCCAGCATCACGCAGGTGCCGCTGATCCACACGATGGTGTCTTCCGGCGACAGTCGCATGCGCAGCAGCCCCGGATTCCGCGCCAGCGCCACGCACAGCACGCCCGTCACCACCACGAGCGTACAGACCGCGGCCACGTCCGATGCGCGCCAGCGCAGCCATGCGGGGTAAAGGTACTCCAGCGCCATCGCACGGCCCAGCAGGTCGACCGCGCAAAGCAGCATCGCCACGCCGATGAGGCCCCACAGCCATCGCGTGCGACGGGCCCGCCGCAGTGTGGGGACGAGGTTCAGTGCCATGGCCGATGCCGCCAGCGCCAGCGCGTGGCTCGGATGCATGCCGCCGATCCAGCCAGTCACCCATTGCCGATCGAGCCATGCATGCAGCCCCGGAAAATCGAGCGAGACGGGCCAGCCCGTGACCACCTCCGCCAAGCGCAGCCCGCACAGCACCACAACGGCACCGCTCAAGAGTCGCGCTGCCGGGTCTGCCCATCGCGCGCCCGGCTGCACCGTGCCAGCGACGAGCGCGCCCAGCCCCGTACCGAGCAGCGTCAGATACAGTCCCGTGGCAAACACCATCAGCAGTTGGTCGGTGCCCAGCTTCACCGCCCACGGCCAATGCTGCAGCCAGCCCGCCATCACGGTCAGGCCGACAAGAACGAGGAGAACGCCGATGCCGCCGGCAATGGCGACAAGCGGCCGGCGAGAAACCATGGAGGTGACGCGTGAGCGGAGCTGTGGCAGGACGGATGTCTTCTAACCGGAAGAACGGCGAAAAACGGCGCCGCTTGAGGGGGGCGCGCCCATCAAGCCCCCTGCCCGGCCATACCTGCCTCCGGATGTGCTTTGACAGCAACGCCATGCGGTGCCCGGCGCACGTGCCATCGCCGCTCCACAAGTTGGCTACACTGCCCGGACATCGCAAAAACCGTTACAGGAGCCGCCATGCCCATCGTTGTCAGCAAGGACACCGAAGGCCTCTTCCGCCACAAGATCACCTTCCCTGAAGGCACGATCTACACCGACGTGCCGAGGCCGGCCGGCGAGGGCAGCGCGCCCGACCCGCATGCCTACTTCGACGCTGCGCTGGCCAGCTGCAAGGCGCTGACCGTTACGCTCTACGCCCGCCAGCGCAAGTACCCGCTGGACGCCATCGACGTGGCAGTCGAGCATGACGGCAGCCAGGAGCGCCAGGGCCGCTACACGCTGCGCACCGTGCTCACCCTGCATGGCGAGCTGACCGACGAACAGCGCGCCGACCTGCTGCGCGTGGCCGGCAAATGCCCCGTGCACAAGCTGATGACGGAAGTCGAGATCAGCATCGACACCGAACTCGCCCAACGCGGCTGAGGAGAGCGTTCCCATGACAAGCATCCAGCACATCATCGGCCCGCACGTGCGCGACCTGGGCGGCTTCTCGGTCAAGCGCGTGCTGCCTTCCGCGGCCAGGCAGACGGTCGGGCCGTTCATCTTCTTCGACCACATGGGCCCAGTGGACTTCGCCCCCGGCGAGGGCATCGACGTGCGCCCGCATCCGCACATCGGCCTGGCCACCGTCACCTACCTGTTTGACGGCAGCATGGTCCACCGCGACAGCCTCGGCAGCGTGCAGACCATCGTCCCCGGCGACGTGAACTGGATGACGGCCGGCAGCGGCATCACGCATTCCGAACGCACCCCGCCCGGGGTGCGCCAGCGCGGCGCCCGCCTGCATGGAATCCAGACCTGGGTGGCGTTGCCGAAGGACCAGGAGAAAGTCGCGCCAAGCTTTGCACACCACGCCGCCAGCACGTTGCCCAAGCTCGATTGCCCGGGCGTGCAGGGCGTGGTGATTGCCGGCGATGCGTTCGGGCTGACGTCGCCGGTGAAGGTGAATTCGCGCACGCTCTACGTGGCGCTGGAACTCGCGGCCGGCGCGTCGCTGGTGATCCCGCCCGAGCATGCGGACCGCGGCCTGTATCTCGTCGAAGGCGCGGTCACGATCGACGGCGAGGCGCTCGACCCGCACCACCTCGCCGTGCTGGAGCCGGGCGGCGACGTGATGCTCACCGCGCAGGTGTCATCGCGCGTGATGCTGCTGGGCGGCGACCCGACCGACGGCCACCGCCACATCTACTGGAACTTCGTGGCCAGCGACAAGGCCGACATCGAAGACGCCAAGCAGCGCTGGGAGAGCGACGCCTTCGCCCACGTGCCCGGTGAGACGGAGCGCATCCCGCTGCCGTCCAGGTAAGCGGCAAGACAGAGCGATCGATCAGGCAGTCGGCGCGGGGCATGCACACCGTACGATCGCGCGGACCTGCTTGGCGATCGGCTCCGGCACCGGCGCCTTGCCGTCGAGCACGGCTGCAATCCACTGCGCCGTCGCTGCCACATCGGTGCCGGCGGGCAACGCGGGCGGAGCATCGCTCGAACCTTCCACCGCTTCGATGACCGTTTCGTGCGTGCCGTCGTGCAGCCACTCCACCGCGCTGCCGCGCCGCGCGTCGGCCACGGCTTCGCCTTCGGTGCCGCGTGCGAGCAGCACATTGGCCGGATGGCGCAGGAAGTAATCGGTGAGCGTGTCGCGGTACTCCGGGTGCGTGTAGCTGACGAGCCGCAGGGCCTCGTGCGGCGCATGTCCGCCGATGGGCTGCAGCATCTTCACCACCGTGTGCGCAGAGTTGCGCAGGCCGACGATCTCGCGCTTGTCCAGTAGCGCCGACAGCTCGGGCGAGAGCACGTCGATCGGCACATACGCGAGGCGATCGTTCTCGAGGCGCTCGCGCGCTTCGTCCATGTGTTCGCAGATGGGCCAGCCGAGCGCGTCGAACAACGTGGCCGTGGTGATGCGGCCGTCGAAGCGGCGGATGCCGTGCACCAGCACGGGCACGCCTTCGCGCGCCAGCAGCTTGGCTAGCAGCGGCACGAGGTTCGGCTGGCGGCGGGCGCCGTTGTAGCTGGGGATGATGACCGGCAACGCATGCTGCGGCGTGTGCGGTGCCGGCAGCGGCCGGCAATGCGCATGCGTGGCCTCCAGCATGCCGTCGAGTTCTTCCGGGGTTTCGCCCTTGATGCGGTAGGCCATCAGGATGGCGCCGAGCTGCACGTCGGAGATGCGGCCTTCCAGCATGGCGGTGAAGAGCGCACGGGCATCGTGCTTGACCAGGGCGCGGGCGCCGTCTGCGCCGCGGCCGATTTCCTTGATGAACCGGGCGGCGGGGAAGGGGCCGTTGGCGAAGGCGTCTTCAGTGGCAGTGTCGGGAAGGATGGGGGGAGCGGGCATCAGGGTGCTGGCGGGGTGTTTGTGTGGGTTTGATCATAGCGCTGGGGTTTGCGCTGGCGCTAGCGTGGGGCGGGGAGTGTTCTTTGTTGGTGGGGCATCCCTCGTTTCATCCCCTGCCGGGGCTGAGTCACTTTCTTTGTCTTGCCAAAGAAAGTAA
>NZ_LWRX01000141.1:0-7523 GCF_001683835.1 Ralstonia sp. RL
TCCTTCCTGCCGAAATCGCGATGCGGGGGGCGCGAGCGCGGCATTCGCCTAGCGTCCGACTGCAAACCGAGGTTTGCAGGGTTTGCAGTTTGCACCCCCGCCCCTGTCCGCACACGTCACGAGCCCGCCCACGGCTTTCCGTCGGCGGGTTTTCCTTTTGGCTGCGCCGAAACGGCGCTGCGCTTGTTTTCCGAGGAACCGATTCTGAACACGCTGAACGTCGAATGCCGCAAGGTCGAGACGCTGATTCCCTACGCGCGCAATCCGCGCACGCACAGCGAGGCGCAGGTCGCCAAGATCGCCGCCAGCATCGTCGAGTACGGCTGGACCAACCCGATCCTCGTCGATGGCGACAACGGCATCATCGCGGGTCACGGGCGGCTCGCGGCCGCGCGCAAGTTGGGACTCGCGGAAGTGCCGGTGATCGAACTGGCGCACCTCACGCCGACGCAAAAGCGCGCGCTCGTCCTGGCCGACAACCGTCTCGCGCTCGAGGCGGGTTGGGACGAGGAACTGCTGGCGCTCGAACTGGCCGAGCTGTCCGACGCCGGCTACGACCTCGCGCTGACAGGCTTCGACGATGGAGAGATCGAAGCCTTCCTGTCGGAGCCGCAGCCGCACGAGGACACCAGCCCCGAGGCCGACGCCGGCGAGGACGATACGACCGACGATGTGCCCGACGCACCCGTCGTTCCGGTCTCGCGCCCGGGCGACGTGTGGTGCCTCGGATCGCATCGACTGATCTGCGGAGACGCCACCGATCCGGCCGTGGTCGCAGCGCTCATGCGGGGCGAGCGGGCGAAGCTCTGCTTCACCTCGCCGCCGTACGGCAACCAGCGCGACTACACCACCGGCGGCATCGCCGACTGGGACGCGCTGATGCGCGGTGTATTCGGCCATCTGCCGATGGCCGAGGACGGACAGGTGCTGATCAATCTCGGCCTGATCCACCGCGACAACGAGGTGATTCCGTATTGGGATGCGTGGCTCGGCTGGATGCGCACCCAGGGCTGGCGGCGCTTCGCCTGGTACGTCTGGGACCAGGGACCCGGCATGCCGGGTGACTGGGCGGGACGCTTCGCACCGAGCTTCGAGTTCGTTTTCCACTTCAACCGACAGAGCCGCAAGCCCAACAAGATCGTCCCGTGCAAACACGCGGGCCAGGACAGCCATCTGCGGGCAGACGGATCATCCACCGCGATGCGCAACAAGGATGGCGAGGTGGGCGGCTGGACCCACGCGGGCCTGCCCACGCAGGACACGCGCATCCCCGACTCGGTGATCCGCGTGATGCGGCACAAGGGCAAGATCGGCAAAGGCATCGACCATCCGGCCGTGTTCCCGGTGGCCCTGCCGCAGTTCGTCATGGAGGCGTACTCGGACGAGGGCGATGTGGTGTTCGAGCCCTTCGGCGGCAGCGGCACGACGATGCTCGCCGCCGAGCGCACCGGCCGCGTGTGCCGCAGCGTCGAGATCGCACCCGAGTATGTCGATGTCGCGGTCAAGCGCTTCCAGCAGAACCATCCGGACGTGGCGGTGACGCTGCTTGCCTCCGGCCAGTCCTTCACCGAGGTGGCGGCCGAGCGTCGGCGCGAAGCGGAGCTGGCCGCATGACCAACTCCTGGCTTGCCGACAAGATCGAGCAGTGGCCGACCGCCAAGCTCGTCCCCTACGCCCGCAATGCGCGGACGCACTCGGACGTGCAGATCGCGCAGATCGCCGCCTCGATTGCCGAGTTTGGATTCACCAATCCGATCCTCGCCGGCAGCGATGGCGTGATCGTTGCCGGTCATGGGCGCCTTGCCGCCGCGCAGAAGTTGGGGCTCGATGTCGTGCCGGTGGTCGTGCTCGATCACCTCACCCCAACCCAGCGGCGCGCACTGGTGATCGCGGACAACCGGATCGCCGAGAACGCCGGATGGGACGATGCGTTGCTGCGCGTCGAACTGGAAGCACTCCAGGACGAGGGCTTCGACCTGGATCTGACCGGCTTCGATGCCGACGCGCTGGCCGATCTGCTGGCAGGCGACGAGCCCGCCAACGAGGGGCAGACCGACGACGACGCGGTGCCGGAGGTCAGCGAGACGCCGGTATCACGGCCGGGCGACGTCTGGCTGCTCGGCCCGCACCGCCTGTTGTGCGGCGATGCGACCGTGGCCGACAGCTACGCGCGCCTGCTCGCAGGCGAGCCGGCGGACATGGTGTTCACCGATCCGCCGTACAACGTGAACTATGCGAACTCCGCCCGCGACAAGATGCGCGGCAAGGATCGCGCGATCTTGAACGACAACCTGGGCGACGGCTTCCACGACTTCCTGCTGGCGGCGCTGACGCCGACGGTCGCGAACTGCCGGGGCGCGATCTACGTGGCGATGTCGTCGAGCGAGCTGGACACGCTGCAGGCGGCCTTCCGCGCCGCCGGCGGCCATTGGTCGACGTTCATCATCTGGGCCAAGAACACCTTCACGCTGGGGCGTGCCGACTACCAGCGCCAGTACGAGCCGATCCTCTACGGATGGCCCGAGGGCGCGCAACGCCACTGGTGCGGCGACCGCGACCAGGGAGATGTCTGGCAAATCAAGAAGCCGCAGCGCAATGACCTCCACCCGACGATGAAGCCAGTGGAACTGGTCGAGCGGGCCATCCGCAACTCCAGTCGCCCCGGTGCCGTGGTGCTCGACCCCTTTGGCGGTTCCGGCACCACGCTGATCGCGGCCGAGAAGGCAGGACGCGTCGCGCGACTGATCGAGCTCGACCCGAAGTATGTCGATGTGATCGTGCGCCGCTGGCAGGACTGGACCGGCAAGCAGGCCACCCGCGAGGCGGATGGCCTGGCGTTTGATCAGGCGGCTACGTCTTCCGCGACGATCCTGTAGACGCGCTCGCCGCCGTCAAGCTTCTCGGAGACGAGGACCAGCCCGAGCTTCTTCTTGAAGGCCCCGGCGAAGGTGCCGCGCACCGTGTGCGCTTGCCAGCCTGTGGCTTCGCAGATCTGGCGCACCGTTGCGCCCTCCGGGCGCTTGAGCATGCGGATGACCTCGGCCTGCTTGCTGTTTTGCCGGATGCTGCGCACCCTCTCGGCTTCGCCTCGCGAAACTTCGCTGCGCTCGTTTTCGCGCGTGCGGGGCTTGGCGTCGGAGCGCCGTTGCGCCCAGGTCGCCTCGGCGGCGGAGACGGCCGCCTCCAGTTCCTCATCCGGTTCCACCGGAGCGGGGGCGGGCCGGGGACAACCCATCGCGTCGTAGCCTTCGGCGGCGACGAACCAGTCGGCACCAATGGATGTGATCAGCGCGCGTCTGAAAAGGCCGTCCAGCACCTTCTTGCGGGCGCCGCCTTTGACGTTGTCGGGGAAGCAGACGATCTTGCCGTCGGTGTGTTCGATGGCATAGGCTAGGATTGCATGCTGGGCGGGGGTCAGTTGGATGGTGGTCATCGCTTGCTCCTTGCGTGGGTTGATCGGGTGACGTGATGAACGCGCTGTTTCCGATGGAAGCCAAGCGAATGCCGCGAAGAAGTTGAACGAATCAGCCGATTGATCAGTGAATGGGAATCTCGATCCGCGCCTATGCGCGCCACCGTGGCGTGACCGATACAGCCGTGCACAAGGCGATCCGCGCGGGACGCATCACGCCGGAGGCTGACGGCACCATCGATCCAGAGAAGGCCGACCGCGAATGGGCCCGCAACTCGGAACCGCCCAAGACCGGCACCCGCACGAAGGCGCCGAAGGTCGCCATGCCCGACGCACCGGCTATGGGGAGTGAAGGCCCGGCGGCCCTGCCAACGGGTGGCGCTTCGCTGCTGCAGGCGCGTACCGTCAACGAGGTGGTGAAGGCGCAGACAAACAAAGTACGCCTCGCCCGCCTCAAGGGGGAGCTGGTCGACCGCAATCAAGCCATCGCCCACGTGTTCAAGCTCGCGCGAGCCGAGCGCGATGCGTGGCTCAACTGGCCGGCGCGCATTTCGGCGCAGATGGCGGCTCGGCTTGGCGTCGATCCGCACACGACGCACGTCGCGCTGGAGGCCGCCGTGCGCGAGCACCTGCAGGAGCTGGGCGAGTTGCGCCCGCGGGTGGACTGATGGACTTCGCGTATGAAGGCGCTGCCGAAATCGAGCGCGCATGGCGCGAGGGTCTGACGCCCGATCCCCTGCTCACTGTTTCCGAGTGGTCGGACCGCCACCGTGTGCTCTCCAGCAAGGCCTCGGCCGAGCCAGGCCGCTGGCGCACCAGCCGCACGCCGTATCTCAAGGCGATCATGGACTGCCTGTCCCCGACTTCGCCGGTCGAGCGTGTGGTGTTCATGAAGGCGGCGCAGCTCGGCGCGACCGAGATGGGCTCGAACTGGATCGGCTACGTGATCCACCACGCGCCGGGGCCGATGATGGCGGTGTGGCCGACGGTGGAGATGGCCAAGCGCAACTCCAAGCAGCGCATCGATCCGCTGATCGAGGAGTCGCCCGCTCTGCTCGAACTGATCGCTCCGGCCCGTTCACGCGACTCCGGCAACACCATCCTCGCCAAGGAGTTCCGTGGCGGTGTGCTCGTAATGACGGGCGCGAACAGCGCCGTGGGCCTGCGCTCGATGCCGGTGCGCTACCTGTTCCTCGACGAGGTCGACGGCTATCCGCTGGACGTCGAGGGCGAAGGCGATGCAATCTCGCTGGCGGAGGCGCGCACGCGCACCTTTGCGCGGCGCAAGATCTTCATCGTCTCGACGCCTACGATCTCGGGGGCGTCAGCGATCGAGCGCGAGTACGAGGCCAGCGATCAGCGCCGCTACTTCGTGCCGTGCCCGCACTGCTCGCACCGGCAGTGGCTGCGCTTCGAGCAGTTGCGCTGGGACAAGGGGCAGCCGGAGACAGCGGCCTATGTCTGCGAATCCTGCGACACGGCGATTGCCGAGCACCACAAGACGTGGATGCTGGAGCACGGAGAGTGGCGCGCGATGGCACCCGAGAACGGCGCCAGGACGGCGGGCTTCCACCTGTCCTCGCTCTACAGCCCGGTCGGCTGGCGCAGCTGGCGCGACATCGCGGCTGCCTGGGAAAACGCGGTCAGCAAGGAGTCCGGCTCGGCCGCCGCGATCAAGACCTTCAAGAATACCGAGCTCGGCGAAACGTGGGTCGAGGAAGGCGAAACGCCCGACTGGCAGCGGCTGATCGAGCGCCGCGAGGATTACCGGATCGGATCGGTTCCACCGGGCGGCCTGTTGCTTGTCGGCGGTGCCGACGTGCAGAAGGATCGCATCGAAGTGTCCATCTGGGCCTTCGGGCGCGGCAAGGAATCCTGGCTCGTCGAGCACCGCGTGCTGATGGGCGACACGGCGCGCGATACGATGTGGAAGCGCCTCGGTGAGCTGATCGCCGAAACCTGGACCCACGAGTCGGGAGCCGCGATGCCCTTGGCCCGGTTCGCGCTCGACACCGGCTTCGCCACGCAAGAGGCCTACGCCTTCGTGCGTGCCTGCCGCGACCCGCGCGTGATGGCGGTCAAGGGTGTGCCGCGCGGCGCGGCGCTGATCGGGACGCCGACGGCGATCGATGTCTCCCAAGCGGGCAAGAAGCTGCGCCGGGGCATCAAGGTCTTTGCGGTCGCCGTCGGCATCGCCAAGCTCGAGCTCTACAACAACCTGCGCAAGAGCGCGCTGGTGGCCGAGGACGGCACTACCGTGGCTTACCCGGCCGGCTTCGTCCATCTGCCGAAGATCGACGCGGAGTTCATCCAGCAGCTCTGCGCCGAGCAACTGATCACGCGCCGCGACCGCAACGGCTTCCCGGTGCGCGAGTGGCAGAAGATGCGCGAGCGCAACGAATCGCTCGACTGCTACGTGTACGCCCGCGCGGCTGCAGCGGCGGCGGGACTGGATCGCTTCGAGGAGCGCCACTGGCGCGAACTGGAGCGACAACTCGGGATGGAACGGCCGCCGGATGAGCCGTCCCCGCCACAGCCATTGAACCTGGACGAGGCCACCCACAGCGGTGGCCTCGTCGTTTCCGACATCCGCAAAACCGGCCGCCGCGTGATCAAGAGCCGCTGGCTGTCCCGATGAGGAATCCATGACCTACACCACCACCCAGCTCGACGCGCTCAAGCGCGCCCTAGGCAGCGGCGAGCGCCGCGTCACCTTCGGCGACAAGACGGTCGAGTACCGCTCGGTCGAGGAGTTGCAGGCCGCGATCCGCACCGTCGAAGCCGAGCTTGCGCGCAATGCAGGCGAGAGCCCGACGCGTCAGATCCGGGTCACCACCTCGAAGGGATTCTGATGGCCTGGTTCTCCAGAATCCGAAGCCTGTTCGGGCAACCGCCGGTGCATGAGGCCGCCGGCCGTGGCCGCCGCTCGCTCGCGTGGATGCCCGGCAACCCGGGCGCGGTGGCCGCGATGCTGGCAACCAGCGCCGAACTGCGCATCAAGAGCCGCGACCTGGTGCGCCGCAATGCATGGGCGCAGGCCGCCATCGAGGCCTTCGTGGCGAACGCGGTCGGCACCGGCATCAAGCCGCAAAGCCTCTCGCCCGAGGAGCGCTTCAAGGCCGAGGTGCAGGCGCTGTGGCGCGATTGGACCGAGGAAGCGGACGCTGCCGGGCAGACCGACTTCTACGGCCTGCAGGCACTGGCCTGCCGCGCGATGCTCGAAGGCGGCGAGTGCCTGATCCGGCTGCGGCCACGCCGCCTGGAAGATGGTCTGGTCGTGCCGCTGCAGCTCCAGCTGCTGGAGCCCGAGCACCTGCCGATCAGCCTCAACACCGATCTGCCCTCGGGCAACGCGGTGCGCTCCGGCATCGAGTTCGACAGCCTGGGCCGGCGCGTGGCCTACCACCTGTATCGCTCGCATCCGGAGGATGGGCGGCTGGCGCCGATGTCGGGCCAGGGCGGCATGGACACGGTGCGCGTCGATGCGAAAGAAATCATCCATCTGTACCGCGTGCTGCGTCCGGGACAGATCCGGGGCGAGCCGTGGTTGTCACGGGCGCTGGTCAAGCTCAACGAACTCGACCAGTACGACGACGCCGAGCTGGTGCGCAAGAAGACCGCCGCGATGTTCGCCGGCTTCGTGACGCGCCAGAACCCCGAGGACAACCTGATGGGCGAAGGCCCGGCCGATGGCGACGGCATCGCGCTCGCCGGCCTGGAGCCGGGCACGCTGCAGATTCTGGAGCCCGGCGAGGACATCAAGTTCTCCGACCCTGCCGACGTGGGCGGCTCGTATTCCGAGTTCCTGCGCACGCAGTTCCGCGCGGTGGCCGCCGCCATCGGCATCACCTACGAGCAGCTGACCGGCGACCTCACGGGCGTGAACTACTCGTCCATCCGCGCCGGGCTGCTGGAGTTCCGCCGCCGTTGCGAGATGGTGCAGCACTCGGTGCTGGTGCACCAGTTGTGCCGCCCGGTGTGGGCGTCATGGATGAGGCAGGCCGTGCTCGCCGGTGTGCTGGAGGCGCCCGGTTTTGCACGCGGCGGGCCGGCGCGGCGCCGCCAGTACCTGCAGGTGAAGTGGATTCCGCAGGGCTGGCAGTGGGTCGAT
>NZ_LWRX01000253.1:0-12874 GCF_001683835.1 Ralstonia sp. RL
AGACGCAGCAGGTCGTCGCCGGTCAGTGCCGTCATCAGGTGCCAGAAACGGTTTAAGTTTTGGTCAGTTTGACACCCAAATTTACTTGTTTACGTGGAAAAGTGTCGACTGTCCGCATGCGCCGCAGTCCACGTAAAACTCCTGCTTTGCCTTCCGCAATTTCGCCGCAGATCCACATGCTGGGCAGGCCGGTTTAATCGGGGTGTTTTTCTCGCAGTCCCGGCAATAACCGAAATAGTTGTACGCGTATCGAACTTCCATGTTCTGCGAATGGCAATGGGAACATTGCAACGCTGTCTGGGAGGGCGCTGTTTCACTTGGAGCCTGTTCGCTTGCGGTTGGTTGAATGTCATCCTCCGCATCAAGGATGGGCACTTGTTTGACGAGGGGGGAATGCTTTGCTTTCAGAAATGTGGCAATCTTTTCCCTGTTGCCCTGCGAAAGCAATGCCGTTGGCGAAGCCTTCGAGAGTTCATCACGCCGTTGAATAACGCGATCTGCAATTTGATCAGCCTTGCATACGCCTTCAACGACGCCTGATTGAGGCCAAAGGATGACACCGGAATCCGAAATGGCAATAAAGATGTCGAAATTGATCTTATTGAACAGATCTTGGTTATTCGAAGCCTTCCCTAGTACATCACGGAAGAATCGCTGCTGAAGACGGGCCTGAGTGATCGGCGATGCCATGCCTTTTGACTGGTTACCGTTAAACCAGCGAATCCACTGTCCATCATCCTTGATTTGAATCTTGCCGTGAACGCTCTTACTTTCGACGATTGCTAAACCGTGGGAATGAATGATCAAGTGATCGACCTGCGCTGCATCGCCGTCTGATTCCAATCGAATGCTGTTCAGGACAAGGAAATCTGGATCATTGGCGAAGAACCGTTTGAGATAGAACGCCATTTGTTCTTCTGCTGCACGGCCAGCCTTCGCAAATTTGTCTTCGGAGTCGAACGGATCAAGTTCTTTGATAATCACGATTTCGTAGCAATGTGTGACAGAGTGGGCGGTTTAAATAATTTCAGAATAAGGCTTCGCGTTTAGTGCGCTCACTGGAAGAAAGGCGATAAATTCACGGAATGTAATAAACAAACTGTGCTTTTTAAATTTTGCTCAGTTTGACACCTCGAACGCGGCCAGTATGGCACCAATGTTCGAAACTATTGCTCATTCAGAACTCTGAGCTGAGGTCCAGCGCTCTAATGAACAATTTTTATTGTAGGGAACGAGCGTGTTTTCATTGATAACGAAAGCTCTGTAGTTTTCGCCTTTCGCCATTGCAGCGATAATCATTTGATAGCCGGAACCGGAAACGCCACCTAGATGAACGCGAAGTACAACAGAGCCTTCAGCACCAAACTTTTCTTGTTCACGCCATGGCCCGCCAAGAATGTCGACTCCACGAAATCGAGCTGAGTGGTGATAGCAGTTGATTGCTTGCATGGCAAAGTCAGCCACACTGCTTTGCAGTTGCGTGGCATCGACTTGCCCTGGTGTGTTGTATTTGTTGATCGCATCTGCCGTTAGATTCGGGTTTTGCAACGCAAATGCGAGGAATAGTGGTAATGGCATGAATTTCTATTTTTCTGTGTCGTGCTTTAGGAGGATGGAATGGTTATGCGGGACCGTTAAGTTCAGTTCGCATTAAAGCTACAAGCTCTTGTAGCTTGTCTTGTAGATTTCGGTAGGCCTCTTTTGCGGGTTCTTTATATTGGGCTGCCGGGTCGGGCGCTTGTAAAATAGTTACGACCCCATCCCCCATCGTCATTCTACGGGGGCTAGCCTTAGCGTATAGAGAAGACCATGCTTCCAGTAATTCCGCCGCTTCTGAGTATTGTTTGACAATTCTTTCCGGCGCTAGAAGATGAATTTTTGCATTGTTTTCGCTGAACTTCTGTGAAAGGCTAAATTCCTCTCTGGAGGTGACTTCCCTCATGGAATTTTCGAACAGTTGAAAAGTGGACGTAAAGAGAGCCTTCAACTCTTCGTGCCGTTCTTTGTCAAGGGCTAGTTTCCGAAGGGTGGCATCGCTCGCATTTTTGAGTCGCCAAGCAATGAACGCTGCCGCGATAGCGAAAAGCCCGGAAATCACTGCGGCGATTGCGGTCACGTATTCGTTCATTTCAATGACGCATAATTGTTGATTGTGCGCGGCAAAGGGCGCTTAGCTTTGAGCATCAGCTTCGAGGGTTTCATAAGCATTCGTGTTTTTATCCATTTTCATAGCCAAATCACGCAATTCCTCGCTTGCGGTGGGATAAAGACTTTCGAGAAAGTGAATGAGGTGATCACGAAGTGCATTGCGATCGATTCCGAAATGCGCGCGTTTATGGTCGTTCGCACAAAGGACTGCAATATTCCATATTCTGTCGGGTCCGCCGAGGCTCAACGGAATGACATGATGAGCTTCGAGATAATATTTTCCTTCTCCTGTAGAAAATCCTAGCTCTTTGCAGTATTCACATCGGCCATCCTTCGCTCGTTCTTTTGCTTGACGTACGACTTCCGGATCGCGATCGAAAATTGCAGTTGCACTTACAAATTTCTTTTGCGGTGAAGAGGGGGCGTCGTCAGGTGAGTTAATTTTCTCTGATTGCTTAGGCTGACCGGATGAGTAGTCGGCCAGAGGATCAAAGTCTTCCGGTTGCGGTACGCCACGAACGACCACTATTTGACCAGTAAGTGGATCCCTATGATGCGGCCACCAAAGTTCGTTATCCAGAACACGAAATTTTGCTTGACCCGTTTCTTTTATCCGACCTTTACGCTCAATATCTTTGAGTGGAGTTTCTTTGATCGTTCCATCAACAATTGCCACATGGATTGGACGCTTCTTGATATATGCATTTAGCACCAAATTGTGAACGGCAGTTGCACGATTAATTTGAACCGTTTCAGCAATGCCCTGATTGTCGCTCGCCCAAGCTTCTGAATCTTCGAGAAAACAAATGCCAATTTCCGACTCTTGAAGCTTGTCGAACCATTGGAACATTACACACGTGCCATCAGCTTTTCCGTAGCACCAGTCATATAACGAAGAGGGAGCGGGGAGGCCCAGAGAGGCAAGGATATCTGCGACAAGTTCGCGCTTCGTCGGTTTGAGTTTATTTACAGAAACCATGTCGTCTGATTGTTGTTTTGTGCGTTGCCGTAGCACTGTTAGGCAACTTGCAATTACGAATACCTGGAAAGTATCCAAAAGGCAATATTGTCACAAATGAAGGCTGAATGATTCCCATAAATATGGGGCTTTCAGTTCAGCAATAGATTTGATCGTTATTAGTTTTATATCTACTATAAGTTTTGGTCAATTTGACACTCGGATGGGTATAATCTGCTAGTCGTTCTTTCCCTCTGTAAACCTGTGCCAGTTGCCTATTCCTACGTTCGCTTTTCCTCCCCGGTCCAACTTCACGGCGATTCCCTGCGGCGCCAGCTAGAGGCGTCACGCCGCTATGCTGCGGAGCACAATCTAACCCTTGACGAAACGCTCAACGTACACGATTTGGGCGTTTCAGCGTTCACCGGAACCAATGTCGAACGTGGTGCGTTGGGCAAATTCATCGCCGCGATCGATGAAGGGCGAGTCGCGCCAAATTCCTACCTTCTTGTTGAATCGCTGGATCGCCTTTCCCGCTTGCCGGTGCCAGATGCATTGCAGATTTTTCAAGCAATCATCAATCGCGGCATCACCATTGTGACACTTACTGATTTAGCGCTCTATAACAAGGAAAGGCTGAAGAACGATTGGACGCCTTTGATTATGGCGCTGGTATCCATGTCCCGAGCGCATGAAGAATCGGCCGTCAAATCGAGGCGGATTACCGAGGCATGGAAACAGAAGAAGGAGCGCGTCAAATCGAACAAAGAGGTCATGTCTGGCCGGTGCCCATGGTGGTTGAAGCCATCAGCGGACAGTTCGAAGTACGAAATCAATGAAGATAAGGCAGATACCGTTCGACTAATGTTTCAATTGGCCAAAGATGGACTTGGAAACGTCTCGATAGCGAAATACCTGAACGAACGGGAAATTCCGACCGCCCAACATGCAAAATACTGGCAAAACAGTACGGTCGGCTTCAATCTTCAGAACATCGCCGTAATTGGTGTTCTCCAGCTCGATCAAGATAACAATGGCCGCACGACAACCAATACATTCGTCGAAGATTACTACCCACCAATCATCGACAAAGAGCTGTTCTATGAAGTGCAGGCATTAAGGGCTTCACGCCGCCGCGACGCAAAGACAGTCAATGCTGGGCGAAAGGGGCAGTGCTACAACATTTTCCAAGGCACGGCGAGATGTGGATATTGCGGCGGACCAGTGCATATCAGACGAAAACCGGGATATAACACTGGCTTCCTTTATTGTGCCAAATCGCTTCAAGGCGGCGGCTGCATTGGCGTGTCATACAACGTGCGTAATCTGGAGCAGGAGTTATTATCTTTCACGAAAGAGCTGAATATAGCGAAGGTGCTAGGAGAATCACCGAAGGCCGATGGCTTGACCGCGAAGCAAAGCGAGCTTACGGCTTGTACAGGCAAGCTGGAAGATCTTGAGCGACGAATGAATAACCTTGCGTCGGCACTTGAAACAGGTGGGGATGTGCTCTTTCTTGTGGAGCGGCTACGCAATGCGGAATCTGAAGTCAACGAATTAAAGAAGCGACGTTTGGAGTTGCAGACAGAAATCGCGACATACAAAAATGTGAGCCACAATGATCAATCGTTCGTTGAGAACATCGCGAAATTGCTCGGTCAGCTTGAGTCAAAAGACACGGATCTAGATGACAAACTCCGACTGCGCTTTCGCCTCTTGACCGAGGTTCAGAAGGTATTTCGTCGCATTGATCTTTACCCCGGTGGATTGATCAATACGTCTGAACAACTTGAACAGATCGCGGCGGATCTCAAGGATGAGGGGGCTGATCCTGAACGAGTTGCGTCATATCTGAGTAAGATGCCGATGAAACCGGATAGAGCGGCGCGTTTCTTCGTTGCGCACCTTCATAACGGTATCAAGCGTTCGGTCGTGAATGGAAAAATGCTTGAAACAAGAAATCAGCCTGCAATTCGAGACAAGATAAAGGCAGTTAAACACCTCGCTAAAATTCAAAATGCTTCCAACGCAGAGCAAGAAGCATGAACCGAAAGCGCAGTTTCGAGCCTGTAATTGACGAAAACGTGCGGCTTTTGATACTCGGAAGTCTGCCAGGTGAGTTATCTCTGGCGCAGAGCCAGTATTACGCGAATCCCCAAAATAGATTTTGGACTTTGATTTCCGAGGTAATCGGGGAGCGATTGGATGCTTTGCAATACCCGGATCGATTGCAGGCACTACTTCGGCATGGCATCGGTCTTTGGGATGTGGTTGCTGAAGCTCACCGGGAAGGCAGCCTCGATAGCAAGATTCGCGATCATGCCCACAACGACCTCGTTGGTCTAATTAACAAACTTCCGCAGCTGACGGCCATCGCCTTTAATGGCGGAACTGCAGTACGTCTGGGATTAAAGGCGCTTAAGGATAATGCTAATCGCTATCAAATTATCAAGCTGCCATCAAGCAGCCCGGCCTACACATTGGCATACGCCGATAAACTACGTGCTTGGCAAACATTAAAAGAACATATTCGAGCTGACTTACCACGTAAAAAATGAACAATTTTCGGGTGGCGACACCTTGGTCGCACGCCATCGATATCTGAGTAAAGCATGGCAACAACAACTGTCGCAATCATTGAAGACAATCCAGAATTTTTAACTCGGTTTTGCGAAATCATTCAGTCTGATACGGAATTTGAACTGACAGGCTTCGCTGCCAATGGATCAGAAGGCTTCGCTCTTATTGATAGCAATCGAGCTGATGTTTATTTGGTTGACCTCGGCTTACCCGACATGAGCGGGATTGAGGTCATCAAGCATGCATTGAAAACTCATCCTGATTGCGACGTCATGGTTATCACCGTTTTCGGCGATGACTCCCATGTCATTGCAAGCATTGAAGCTGGTGCAACCGGATACATTTTGAAAGACAGCTCGCCTACCGAGATTGCCGATTGCATACGTGAGTTACGCAATGGAGGATCGCCGATCAGCCCAGTCATCGCCAGGAAAATTCTGCAAAGATTTCAGCAGAATAAGTCTGAGGCTGTAAAAAAAATGGAAGCCCTACCTTCGGAAGACGCTTCGTCTGATGCGAGCACAGAACTAACGGATCGTGAAGTTCAAATCCTGCGTGTCCTTGCCAAAGGCTTAAGTTTTAAAGAAATCGGAGAATTGCACTTCATTTCTGCCCATACTGTGGCTCGGCATGTAAAAAAAATCTATCATAAGTTAGCGGTGCATTCGCGCGGAGAGGCGGTGTATGAAGCCACCAAGATGGGCATTATTCAACTGTAACCGTGTCGCGCTGGCCTTTGCTTTTGCGTTGCAAATTTTGCTCGGCCTGTATTCTGTAATTGCGTTAGCTGAAAACCGACAAAAAGTCGTCGAAATTCAACAAGCGGAATTCATCATTTCGGACGCAAGCAGTATTCCTCCTGATAACGCAGGCTGGCAAACAACATCGCTCCCCCACAGGGCGCCGAAACCTATTGACCGGGATTTAGTCGGGTATTGGTACAAGGCGACTTTCACTCCGGCTAATACTAGGCAGCCGCTTTGGCTGTACTTTCCGAAGCTTCGCAGTGGAGGAACCATTTATTTGAATGGTGTCCAGATTGGCGAGATTCGAGGTGCGGATCAGTTATATCAAGTACGCTGGTTTCGTCCGCATTTATTTTTTGTTCCAGCATTGTCGCTTCATGATGGGGCGAATGAAATTGCGGTGCGATTCGCAATTCGGGAGCCATTGACCAGCTTTGGCGAATTCGAAATTGGCCCGGAAAAACCGCTACGTGAGTCATACGACCGTCATTTGTTCTGGGAAAACACGAGCACCGAGATCGCGACCGTCATCTGCCTACTTTCCGGCGCATTCATTCTCGTGTTTTGGCTAAGACGGAGGCAAGAGGCTCTTTACGGAATTTTTGGCGTATGCGTTCTGTTTTGGGGGCTACGCACGTTTATATTTCGCATTCCTGAAGTGCCGATGGAGTATTGGGTGCCGTGGCGTTTTCTCTATTACTTTACGACTTCAGGGTTCATCGTTTCCATTACAACCTTCCTGTTGAAATACAGCGAATCGAAAAGGCCTCGTTTAAATCAGCTCCTGATTGTGTATTGGCTTGGCGGGTGCGTTCTTTTTCTGCTAATCGGAGCGCCGATCAGAAGGGCTCTGGACTCGTACTGGATGCTCGGATTTCTGCCATTTACCGTATATGCAGTGATTCGGTTGGTGATTTTCACTGCCCGACAACGAACGCGATCATGTATTGCTATGGTGCTGGCGATTGTGTTCGCCTTGGCGCTGTCGCTTCACGATTATGCGGTCCAACTCGGAATGTTTCACTTGCAGGAATACTATCTTCTGCATTTGGGCATTCCGGCATTTTTGTTGGTGATGGCTTGCGTTTTGTTAGAGCGATTCATTACCTCATTAAAGCAGGCCGATTCGATCCATGAACAATTGGCTCTACGCGTGGCTGACAGAGAGAAAGAATTAGCCGCCAGTTATGAACAACTGCGTAAATTGGAACGGCATCACGCGGCTACCGAGGAACGGCAACGGATCATGCAAGACATGCACGATGGCGTAGGGTCGCAATTGCTATCGACATTGGTTATGGTGCAGCGTGGGGCAGCCACGCAGAATGACATGGTCGCATTGCTACAAGAATGCCTGGATGACATGCGTTTGGCGATCGATTCGTTATCGCCAGAAGACTCTGATTTGTTACCGGCTCTTGGAAATTTCCGCTTTCGGATGGAATCAAGATTCAGATCGATGGGGTTGAATTTGAACTGGCGTAGCTGCAATATGCCGGATACATTTGAAATTGCCCCGCATGCAGGACTACAGATTTTACGGATTCTGCAAGAGGCACTAACAAATGTGCTCAAGCACGCACAGGCCAAGAATGTCGAAGTCACTCTCAGTTTTTCAAGCGACGCACTTCGCGTTCAAGTTATCGATGACGGAATTGGCTTTGTTAACACTGGCAAGCAATCTGGGCGCGGTTTGAAAAATATGAGAGCGCGCGCAGAAAAAATTGGCGCGTCATTCGATATTGAACATTTGTCGACTGGCACCGCAATTCGCCTCGATCTTTCTTTGTCTTGTCCAAGCGCTCCTGCGCTCGCGGCGTAGAAATTTCTAAACGCCCGCCGTAAGGTCCGACAGGCCGACCTTCAAACAATCTGAAATTTTCTTCAGCATCAGGATCGAGGGATTTGCGATCCCTCGTTCAATTTGCGAGACATAGGTACGGTCAATGTCCGCGTCCAACGCCAACTGCTCCTGAGACAACCCGGACTCCGTGCGAATACGCCGGAGGTTGTTTCCGATCGTGATCAAGGTTTTATTCGCATTGGTTGCCATGGGCACACAGAATGGGCCCATGTAGACTGACAATCCACGGAATATATTCTACAAAAACGTGATATTATAGTTGCATAAATGCAACTATTCCAGCATTTATGCATGCGAAATGCCCTATTTAGGGTATAGCCGACAGTCAATTCAATCGGTAGCCTTAATTGTTGCAATTAGGCAATTTTAGTGCCTTGTAAATTAGTTATTCAAAATTTAACGTTTTGAGGTGGAGATGAAGAATTTGGTTGTGTCGTTTGCGGTAGCAATCGCGATTGCCGGATGTGGCGGTGGAGGGAATTCGGCCCCTAGTCCTACGGTTTCACTGTCATTGGATCAGTCGAAGGTTCGTCTTGGCCAGTCAGCTAATCTCACATGGACCACGACGAACGCAAGCAGTTGTGTTGCTTCCGGCGCTTGGACGGGATCGCAATCGACATCGGGAACGTCAATGCAAACCCCAACGACTTCGGGCTCAAATACTTACACATTGACATGCACTGGTGCAGGCGGCACATCAACTCAAACAGCGACATTGACCGTGCCCATTCCAGTTCAAAATTCGTCCTACCTCAATGCAAAAAATATTGGCATATCAGCTCAGAATCTCCCGGTAGTTGATCCCACAAATTTCGAAGGCATTCAGAACGGTTATGCATTTGGGGATTTTTTTCAAGACGGCTCGCTTTCATTGGTCGCCTTTACTGAGAATGATCCACTTGATGCCTCGGGGCCTCCCACTGTTCCGGGAAAAGTTCACTTCTTCAAGAAGGATAGCAGTGGCAACTGGGTGGAAAAAACATCAGCCATACTGACTGATACTTCTGGTTGTGTTCTTCCTCGGAAACTCGTTGTCGCGGATTTTAATAACGACGGCGTCCCTGATGTCTTTGCATCATGCACCGGATATGACGCTGCCCCTTACCCTGGCGAGAATTATCGTGCCCTACTTAGCCAAGCTGACGGAACGTACAAGAATGTGCAGCTACCGTTCAGTGGCTATGCGCATAGCGCTTCAGCCGCCGACGTGAACGGCGATGGAAACGTTGACATTGTTGTGGCTGACATGCGCGGTCAAGGTGGAAAGACGCCGATTTACTTTTTGATGGGCGATGGAAAGGGCGGCTTTACTGCAGATTACGGTCGCGTAGATCGTCCAGAATTTGAATATGCGACATCATTCTGGACCGTCGAACTGATACAGGATCCCACCACCAAGCAGTTCAACCTCTTTGCTGGCGGAACCGAACCATATACGACTTCTACCGGCGGGCAAGGTGGCGGAACAAGCACGGTAATAATTGCAGGCGGCGCAACTGGCGATTACGCCAATGGCACCAAAACGACTCTTCCTGTTGCACAGGGATATGAAAACGTCATGGACGTAATCATAAAGAACAATACCGCATACATTCTTCGCGTTCTCTCCGAACCATTTTATGGTGGCGTAGCAATTCAGAAAGTCGATCTTGCCTCAGGCTCCGGCGCATTGATTTATTCACATACCGGCTGGTATCCGGGCAAATATTTGAATTTCCCATCGCCTTGGTTCTCGTGGATGGTGCCAAACGGCAGCTATATCGAAAGCTTGAATGCATTCTACGGTGTTCGGGTTGCAATGTAGTCGTGACTCGGATCGCGTGCAAAAACTCAAGCGATTGCGAACAACTCGCGATTGTTGGAGCTAACTGACATAGCGAAAGCGCCGGTGGAAATCACAATTGCCACCGGCGAAACCATAATCATTAGTAAGAGGCCACAATTGAAGCGGATATTCACCTGTCTGTCGTTTTTCATCATTTGCTCATTCGCAGACGCAGCCAGTTTTGATTGCGCGAAAGCGTCAAATCGTATCGAGAATGCAATTTGCTCGGATGCCGAACTCTCCAGCCTCGATAGCCAGTTGATGCAGTCCTACAAGAAATCATTGTCGGAATCGGCAAATGCGGACTCGGTCAAATCCGAGCAGAGAGCATGGCTGAAGGTCAGGAACAAATGCCAGGACGCTTCCTGCTTGAAGCAAGCATATTTGGAAAGAATTGCGGCGCTCGGTTCCGCAACCACTACAACACCGACATCCGAAACCATTGCGACACCGGCAGAGGCTTCACCGTCTGCTTCGGAGATGGCTTCAACTCAGTTCAAAACTGAAAGTGATTCCGCTCCATTAGAACCACACGCCACAGCCTCTTCGAAATCATCTTCCACTGACGCGATAGAGCAATCGGAAAGGAAGCATAGCGATATATTTACGTCGGAAGAGAAAATAGGGGGGGGCCAATCGGTAGCCGGGACGGCCGAAATTTTCGTCAAAGTTCTCGGTGGAATTATTTTGGTATTAATGATTCTATTCGTAATAGGGCTCATTAATCCGAAATGGATTCTCCAATGGAAACAGGATGCAAATCGAAAAAAGCTGGCTGGATATTTCTTCGTGGTTGTTGCGCCGATTTGGCTATTAAATTGGGCAATACAACAGGAGTTGGTAAATAAAGACGCTTCAAAATCAGGGGCAGGTAAAGGGCTTCAAATTGCGCTTGGAAATCAGGAAGGTATAGATAAGAAAAAAGATGTGTCAAAACCTGACCAATCATCGGAATCAGATATCCCAAGAACAGAACTGAAAGATATCTGTAGGCTTTCAGGGATATCCGTAACTACTGCTCTCGAAAAATTGGAGCGTGGCGGCGACGTTGATCCAAAAACAATGGCAGAAGAACTGGTGAGTCGAGCCAATATTTCCCAAGCAAATATCGCGAAGGCAAAAGTGATGTGGGTAAATAGCCTTACCACGGCCATTAGCGAGCGTGAAAAATATCTTCAACAGCTTCATGATAAAGGAGCGCCGGATTTTAATATGGCAATGAATGAGGCTTGTCAAGCTCAGTACATAAAACCTGATCCGAAGGCAGACGAAGAAGAAATGCAAGCTTGGCGAAGAGATATGGAAATTAAAGAGGCGGAAGCTAGACGCCAGGAGGCGAATAGACCCAAGCCATTATGGCAACGCTATTACATGGCGATCAACGCCAATGGATATCAATGCGAACAATTCAAGTTTGTGATTAAAAATTGGAGCGAATCAGGTTTCGAGGAAAACCAATTAAATCAAATGGCAGGCAATGTATTCGCGCAAGCGAGGCAGGCTGGTTGCGTCCAATGAAGCAGCACCGTTATCTGCAATCATGCAGAAGATGAGCGAAATGATATCGCAGCGCAAAGTGAGTTTTCCAGTTAGCATCGGAATTTTTTTCGCGCCATATGTTTTTAGTTGGCTCACTCTAAGAGCGGGATACAGCCAAAAGACAAAAATCGTCGCGTTTGCTTGGATGGCGTTCGTTCTTTTGCTTATTTCCTCAAATAGGCAAAAAATTGGCCAAGAATCCATTCCCTTAACGGTAAAAGAAAGCCACTTTTCAGGTCCTCTAAGCGGCAAGCAGCAAACGCCAGAGGAATTGATAAGGCAATGGGCGGTAGATATGCCAGAGGAACAAATTCGTACGGTCTGTGCTGCAAATGCGATTGGTGCAATCGCATTTGCCAGTGAATTGAAAAATGGAGAATTCGTCAGTGCACAAGCATTTGCCGATAATGTCCTCTCAATGCCAAACGACATCGCTCCTAAATATCGTTCAACGGCCGAACTGACATTAAAGGTGTTTCACAATACTTTAACGCGCGAGCAGGAGAAATATCGGAGTTTCATTCATGACCGTGGAGTGGATGCTTTTGCTGATGGCGCGAATCAAGCATGCAGGCAATTGCTGCGAAAGACACTAGGGCGATAAGGGAGTATATGATCAAGCGGATTTTAGGGGAATTGACGGGGATTCGCCCGAATTTTCTGGGTAGACGATTTCGACTTGGGAGCGAGCCAGAAATTTACATAGGCCGCGGGTTCGCAGGAGATCCAATCAAGGTTGTTTTGCAAGCGGAATCCACTGGCGAAATAAAGAAAGTGACAAAGAAAGAATTTGAGAAATTGGCAACGCGAGCGGATGAGTGAATCGCACGCCTCCCATTCGATCAAAATTCAAGATTATCTCGGGCGGACAAACTGGCGCAGACCGGGCCGCCTTTGATTGGGCTATAGTCAATTGTCTGCCTCATGGTGGATGGTGCCCGAAAGGGCGTAAGGCCGAAGACGGCGTAATTCCTGACGAATATCGGCTGTCCGAAACACCGAGTAGATCGTACCGACAGCGGACAGAATGGAGCGTCCGCGATAGCGATGCGACGCTCATTTTCACATTGGATGGAAAGCTGGACGGCGGATCGAAAAGAACGGATGAATTCGCGATAAAGTTGAACAAGCCTTATCTTCACGTCTGCCGCGAATCGTCTCCGGCATTACTCATTTCATTCCTAAACAGGCATTCGATTCAAGTCCTGAACATT